>JABSSK010000285.1 GCA_013214265.1 Saprospiraceae bacterium
GTACGCGCTCACCCCGTTAAGGTCGTACATCAAATGAATCGCTTTATTGAAGAAGCGGAGAAAAATTACCGCTTAGGTGCCGAAAGCCCCCAACCTTCTGATCTGTCAAGAACATTCTTGTCAGATGCTGTATGTTTTAATGCTGCTAAAACGGCTCAAGATATTAATGCTAAAGCTATTATAGGCATGACCTCTTCGGGCTACACCGCTTTCAAAGTTTCTAGCTATCGCCCTCAAGTAGGTATTGGTATCTTTATTTTCTCAGATCGCATGCATATGCTTGCTACCCTAAATTTGTGCTGGGGGGTTCGCTGCTTTTACTATGATCGGTTTACTACTACCGATCAAACGTTTGACGATGTAGTCGGAATTCTGAAATCTGCTGATCAAATTAAAACGGGGGATGTACTTGTACATACCGGAAGTATGCCCATTGAAAAGCGCCATCGAACAAATATGCTGAAAGTCAATGTAGTTGAATAATAGCATAAAGTGTATAGTAAACAATAACAGAGGTCTAAAAGCTACCTCAGCTAACGAAACACACTATCTCAAGCGACGTAAATGTTCATAGGTGATCATAAATATAACCTATGAACATTTTTTTTGCTCCACCATTATTTAAGCAAACACAACCAACCCTATGAAAATCATCATTCCAATGGCTGGTCGGGGATCCCGGCTACGCCCACATACACTCACCACCCCAAAACCTTTATTTCCTATTGTCGGAAAGCCTATCGTGCAGCGCATTGTAGAAGATTTTAATGCTGCGTTCCCAAATCAGATTAAAGAGGTTGCCTTTATTATTGGTGATTTTGGACCCCAAGCAGAAGCCCAACTCAATAGTATTGCTGCTCAGATAGGAGCAAAAGCATCCATTTATTACCAAGAATCACCGGAAGGTCCAGCCCATGCGATTTATTGTGCCAAGCAAAGCCTATCAGGTCCTTGTATTGTCGCTTTTTCAGATACCCTATTCAAAGCTGAATTTATTATCGATAACAGTTCAGATGGAATGATATGGGTTCAGAAAATAGCCGATCCCTCCGCATTTGGTGTTGTCAAAACCGACGAGAATAACATCATTACTGAATTCGTGGAAAAATCACCTGTCTTTGTTTCTGACAAAGCCATTGTCGGCATTTATTACTTTAAAGATGGTAGCTCCTTGCGGAACGAAATTGAATACCTAATTCATAATAACATACGTGAAAAAGGAGAGTTTCAGATTACCAGTGTGCTGGAAAACATGAAAAATAAAGGTGTTACTTTTTATGCCGGTGCCATCGACGAATGGCTCGACTGTGGCAACAAAGATAATGTGCTGGATACCACCAAACGCATGCTTGATATTAAACAAGATTCTGAACAATTGATCGCTGACGACATTATGCAGGAAAATGCTATCATTATTCCACCTTGTTATATTGGTAGTGGTGTAACTTTACGAAATGCGGTAGTGGGGCCCTATGTCACAATAGGAAGCAATTCTACTATTGAAAACTCCGTTATTCGAGAAAGCGTTATACAATCGGATACCAGAATTAATGATCTGGTACTCGAAAGAACCATGATCGGCCAGACTGCTCAAGTTTCTGGTACACCAGAAAGCTGGAGCATTGGCGATTACACCCAGATCGGTACGTAATCATGTGCCTTCTGGCCGGTCCCAAACTGCGAACTATGCACAGATTCACCTGGGCCTTAAGCCTGCTTTGTTTTTCTTTCTCCGCACCCCTGTTAGCCCAGCCGGGGTCCATCGAAGGTACCCAAATTGAAATTGAAAGCATGCTCATTGACGCTGGAAAACAAAAACTGTTGGGTAATCAGGAAGAGGCTATTACTTCATTTCAAGAAGTATTGAAAAAAGATGATAACAACGCCACGGCCAACTATGAATTAGCTCGACTCTTTTCCCGTAAGGGTGACTTCGAAAAAGCCCGTTCTTACGTCTTACAAGCTGTAAATACCAATCCCACTAATGTTTGGTACCGACTCCTCCTTGCTGACCTCTATCAAGAAACCGGCGAGAACCAAAAAGGTGCCGATGTTTATGCTGGTTTGAGGGCCTCAAATCCTGATAATCCCGAATACTATTACAAAGAAGCTTTTTATCTGGTTAGAGCCAACAAACTCCGAGAGGCCCAGCGCGTCTACAGTGACCTCGAAAATATAATTGGTGTAAGCGAAGAATTAATAAGACGCAGGCATACCCTATATCTGGGCATGGGCGACCAAAAAAAAGCAGCGCGTGAATTAGAAAAACTGACCGAAGCTTTCCCCAAAAACATATCCTATTGGCATCTGTTAGCAGAGTTTTATCAAAAAACTGGATTTCCTAAGAACGCTCAAAAAGTGTATCAGAAAATCTTAACCATTTCACCTAAGGACCCTAAAGCTAATTTAGCGATTCGTGGTGGAAGCCTCGAAAAAACAAATGACGTTAGCTATCTCAATCAGATACGACCGGTTTTTGAAGACCCTGGCACTTCAATTGATCTCAAGATTGGGCGGCTCATGCCGCTGATCGAGAAAGTAGCCAGTACAGGCGATCAAGCACTCGCCGACGAGATACTTCTTCTGGCGAACATAGTAAAAGAAGTGCACAGCGGGCAAGCAAAAGCATTTGCCCTGGCTGCTGATGTCCTATTCCTTTCCAACCGCCCCGATTTAGCCGTCCCTGAATATATCAAAGCCCTTGAACTGGATGATTCTAACTTCTTATTATGGGAGAACCTTTTTATCGCCTTAGACCAGAGCGGTAACTATTCCGATCTAGTCAAATGGAGCGAAGAGGCGATGTTTATCTATCCGAACCAGGCACTCGTTTATTACATGAACGGGTTAGCTTTGCAGGCGCTTGATCAGCCAAATGAAGCATTGGGCATTTTTAATGAAGCCCTCTTGATAGCAGGTAACAACTTACGGATTCAGCAAACCATAATTTCTGCTATCGGATTGACGTATGCAGGTTTGGGAGATCCTGAAAATGCAGATGATGCTTTTCAAAAGGCTATTGAAATCAATGAAGCTTTCCCCCTAGCCAAATCCCGATATGCGGCGTTTTTAGCTAAAAATGGCATAAAAACTGGTATCGCCATCGCAAAAGAAGTGGTTTCAAGTCAAGCTAAAAACCCCGAAACCCTGTATCGAGCAGGTATGGCTTTCTTCTACGCTAAGCAAGGAAAGGATGCACAAAAATGGGTACATAAAGCACTTCAACAAGTTGGGGAAAGTCACCCCGAATGGCTGGAAACTTATGGAGATAATCTCATTGAGAATAACTATGAAACTGCTCCACTAGAAGCTTGGAAAAAAGCACAAGAAAAAGGCAGAAATACTCAGCTCTTACAAAAGAAAATCTCCGACAAAAAATTGTACAAATCCTAACCCAATTTATTATGGCCAAGTATGTATTCTACTCATTTCAGAAAAGCTTTACTGCAATTCTAATCTCCGGTCTGCTGCTAGTAGGTTGTAATACGTCAAAAAAAGGCGTAACACGTGATAAGTCGGTTTCTGCCGAGGCCGTTATAGTTGAGCTTACGCAAAATGAAATTCAGGCTTCTTGGCTGGATGCCAAAGCAAAACTATCTTATGATGATGGGGACATGTCAGTCCGAGGTACAGCCAATATTCGTCTCCAAAAAGATACACTAATCTGGATGTCTGTCAAAAAGCTAGGGTTCGAAGTAGCACGTCTACAAGTCACAACAGACTCCGTTTACGTGCTCGATCGAATTAATAGCATGTACGGTATTTTTGACTTAGGCTACTTAGAAAAAACGTACAACCTTCCAGCTGATTTTCAATTACTGCAAACTGTAATTTTGGGTAATGCATGGTTCCCTGATCGTACCAATCCCACAGTACAATCTACTCCAGAAGCCTTTATTCTATCAGAAAAGACCCCAATGCGACAATTATCATATCGCATTCATTCTAGTACCTTTAGGCTGGAAGAAATGTCTGTTGCTGAGCCTTTAACCAATCGAAGTGTACGACTGCAGTTGGGTAAATACCTTCCTACCAGTGATAAACAGCTTTTTGCGTATTTTCGTACTTTAAAGATCGAGAGTCCAGAAACTGGTTCTATTTCCATGGAGATGGAATTCTCGGACGTTACTTTGAATGAACCAAAGCGTACGCGATTTGAAATCCCTGAACGATATTCCCGCATGGACTAAGTGTTTTTTACTGCTGGTCCTATTTGTATTGGGCTCCTTAACAGCACAAGCACAAAACCTTTCCCGAACCGAACTGGAAACTAGACGTAAAAATCTGATTTCCGAAATAGGAAAAACTTCAGAAGAGCTCTCTGCTACACGGCGGAATAGGGAGGCTACCCTTAACCGCTTTTTAATCCTTAAAAAATCAATTCGACAGCGCCAAGACTTAATTTCGACGCTGCAACTGGAAGTTGCTTTTAATCAACAGAGTATACAGCGTACGGAGCAGGTTTTAACTGCTTTACAAAACGACCTCGACCGCTTGCGGGTGGAGTATAGCCATCTGTTACGGGTAGCCCTTAAGCACAAACTAAGTCAGTCGTATATCCAATTCCTTTATTCAACCAGAAGTATAAACGATGCATTTCAGCGCTGGCAATATATTCGACAATATGAACGCTATCGCCAACGGCAAGCCAAACTGATCATTGAAACCCAAGAAACACTTACATCCAAAGCACAGCAACTGGCAATCGATAAACTAGAAAAAGATTCTCTTCTGCGCGTAGTAGTCACCCAACAGGCAGATATGAACCAAGAACTGACTACCAAGAATAAACTTTTGGTATCCCTTCAAACGGATGAAAAGCGTTTAGCCAATGATTTAGCGCAACAAGAAAAAGCCCATGCAGAGTTAAACGCCATGATTGAATCCGTCATTCGAACAGAAATGCTGGCCAGTCGAAAAAAAGAACGGACTAGAGAAGCACTAACAACTAAAAAAGAAAAAGAAGCACCTAAACCAAGTGTTCCAAAGTCCAAGGAGATCGGGTTTGCTCAATTACGAGGGAAATTACCCTGGCCTGTGGATGGTGGTCAAATTATAAAGCCATTCGGGCGTTACAAACACCCCAAATTCAAATCCGTTAATCTTACGAATAACGGTATTGACATAAAAACGAAAGAGCGATCCGATGTGCGATCAATTTATGATGGCCGCGTGGCGGGCACTCAATTTATCCCTGGCTATCAGAATACCGTCATTATTCAGCACGGACTTTATTATACCGTGTATTCTAATTTGGCGGAAATTTTTGTAAAACGTGGTGATGACGTTGCGCAAAATCAAAAAATTGGACGACTCAATGCTTCCAAACCAGAGATTCATTTTGAAATCTGGCAGGAAAAAAAGCGATTAAATCCAGAAACATGGGTTAACCCGAGCTAAATTATCAGAGAATTTAAGGTTTAGGTGAACCTTTAGCCTATTTTTTTTCGTTCTTTACATACCTCAAAATACGATACCCGCACGCTGCATGTGTGTAGGCAAAACACGATAATAAAACCGAAGAAGACTTAATGAGTAATGACTGGAATGTTGGTGGAACATCCAAGAAAGGATTAAAACAGAAAACCGAATATGCCGTTCTCGTGGGTTTGGTAACCCGCGCCGTTACCGAGGAACAAGTACAGGAATATTTAGATGAACTCGAGTTCTTAGCACTGACGGCCGGTGCTGAGAGTGTAAAACGATATATCCAAAAACTGCCACATCCAGACTCCAAAACTTTTATCGGCAAAGGAAAACTGGAGGAAATCAAATCGTATGTCGAAGAAAACGAGGAGATCAATATGGTCATTTTTGATGACGATTTGAGCGGCAAACAAGTCAGCATCTTAGAAGAATTCCTCAAAGTGAAAATTGTGGATCGCTCCAGTTTAATCCTGGATATCTTTGCAAGTCGAGCCCAAACTGCGCAAGCAAAAACACAGGTTGAGCTCGCTCAGATGCAATATCTACTGCCTCGTTTACGGGGCTTGTGGACGCACCTGGAACGCCAACGTGGTGGTATTGGTATGCGTGGTCCCGGGGAAAAAGAAATTGAAACGGACCGTCGTATCGTTCGGGATAAAATCGCCTTGCTGAAAAAAAAGCTGGAAAAGATCG
>JABSSK010000286.1 GCA_013214265.1 Saprospiraceae bacterium
AATCTGCTTATTGTAGCGCTAACTCAAGGCGTTTTGTACCAATATGTATTGCTTCCAGCACTTCATTCAAACGGCCTTTCACCACAGCTAAATGAAAATGCCCGGATGCTTTATATCCTGGTGACCGTTATTCTAACGGCTACTGGCTATATCATTAATGATCTGATTGATATTCAGGCTGATCAAATTAACAAGCCACATAAAATAATTATAACCCGCTCAATATCTATTAAAAGTGCACAATGGCTGTACTTATTTTTCGGATTAATTGGTTTTTTTTTAACGGTATATTTAGGGTTATCAGTTGGTCGAGCACCACTAATCAGTATCTACCCGTTAGCATTTTTACTGCTCTATTTCTATTCTGCAAAATGGAAAAACTTACCCTTAATTGGGAATCTGCTTATCTCCACTTTTTGTGCTGGCGTTGCAGGCGCCATATGGCTAGCTGAGCAAGAAAGTCTACTTAACCTGCAAAATATAGACCCTAATCGAGGCACTCCAGTACAGTTCCTTCTGATATGGTATATGGTATTTGCATTTTTTTCTACGTTATACCGTGAAATAGTCAAAGATATGGAAGATATTCACGGCGACAAGGCTATTGGTGCCCGCACAGCACCCATCGTCTGGGGTATTACTAAAAGCAAGTGGGTGGCCGCCGGTGCCGGTGGTATACTGATTATCTTTTTGGTGATACAAAGCGCACAGATATTTTCATATTTCCCTTTATGGGCAACCTACGTTTTATGGCTAGGGCTAGTTTTACCCATTATTATCAGTCTTTACCTTTTGATTTTTGCCTATGAGAATGTTCAATTTCGACGGATAAGTACTATCATAAAGTGTATTATGCTGAACGGGATCATACTCCTGTTTTTTGCTCAATTATAAGTACCATTATGCATCCACTGCAACGAAAACTTATCTTGGCTTCAGCCTCACCGCGCAGATCGCAACTGCTTGAACAAGCAGGTTTTAATTTTGAGGTTCGCCCGCAGAATATAAAAGAAGACTATGACCCTAACTTAGCGGTAGAAGAAGTAGCACCTTATTTGGCTCAGATGAAAGCCCAAGCTGCCAAATCGATAGCAAGTGACGGTGAGATCATTCTGGCTGCTGACAGTGTAGTCATTCTCAACGGGAAGATATATGAAAAACCAGCTGATGTGCAAGATGCCACACGCATGCTTAAAGCGCTTTCGGGTCAGGAACACACGGTAATCACAGGGGTGTGCCTTTTAGATTCATATCAGAAAAAAGTCTTTTCAGGAGTTACAACCGTTCAATTCGAAACACTCTCAGATCAGGAAATATCATTTTATATTAATGCTTACAAACCTTTTGACAAAGCAGGATCCTATGGAATACAAGAGTGGATTGGACTTTGTAAGATCACCAAAATAGTGGGTACCTACGCCAATGTTATGGGGCTTCCTGTACACTTGGTATACGAGGAGCTAGCAACGTGGTAGAGTCAACTATGGTATTGTAATAATAGAAACCGAAAGCCCAATAGGAGCCTAATACCTTGGTATAAAATAACAACCGATCTTGTTTATTCTCCTATTTTATTCGACTACAACCTTGATACAACAAAAGGGATGCGCACTGCCTTTTGATCTGCCTGAAGATATAGAAAGTAAAAACCATCTGCCATCTGGGAAGTGGAAATGGACTGGCGGTTCGCATGCCCACGCAAATTCTCCCAATATCCAGAACGTATTCTTTGCCCATTGTAGTGGAAAATGGACCAGGAAAGGTGAGGAAGATGATTTTCAGGGGTAATCAGGATTTGTAATTGATCTTGTATAGGGTTTTGCCCAAGCTCAAATTGACCAGGAATTGAAAGTTGAGAAATCCCCGTGGTTTGTAGCAATTCAAATTGATCTGACTGATTTGCATTAACGACTGTAATTTGATCTTCAGTATCATTCCATATGACCGATAGAATGATAATATTATCAACATCATATATTTCGGGTAAGTAGTAGAATAATTCCAGATTAAAATCTTTATTTGCTTCTGTCTCTCCCTGATATATGATATTCCCAAAAGAATCATCCGTAAGTGATTCGCGTAAAACATTGGTATGTTTGGCTGTATTAGACTTAGCAGCTTGTTCCGTAATTACTTCTTTTTCTAATAGATAGATTCCAAGTTTGAATTTACCTGAAATACCGGTGGAAAAGAAGCGGGTAGCGGTTTGTACTTTAATGCTTCTTGTCTGAGGTTCATAAAACAATTGCAGCCCAGTTTGTGCTAGAGGGCTTTCTTGATTAATATCCTGAATGTTATTTTCAATGGACGATTCTGTGTTTGGTGAACCAGAACCTACCAACTCGGATCCGACATAGAAACGAGGTTGCGACAGGGACAATTCAAAAGCATCAATCCAGTCTTTAGCAACTGGGGCATATAATCGGCTACCCGAGCTGTGATGCGCATTAACAATAATTGCTTGTGAAGAGCTATAATTATCTTGAAGCCTTTTAACCATATCCCAGGCAAATCCACCACAAATGGTACACCAAGTTGCCGTGCGCTTGGTCACCAAAGCTACATGAGTTTCAGGAGTTGTAAGCGGTTCTTGCGCTTGGGAGAAAATGTTAACCACGCAAAATAATAAACAAACACAAAGCCACTTTTTCATTTTTAAATATTTTTGGGCATTCGATTAGGATAAAAAACCATCTCAACAACAGCCTGCGTTTTTGGGGTAACACGGCAGATATGATTTTGACGCTCTCCAACGATCCAGCAGATTGTTCCGGTATCATCAATGAGTAACCACGCACTTTCTTTTTGAAAACGAGACCACTTTTGGTCCGTAAAATAGTCTTTCAGCTTCTTAGATTGTCCATTCATGCCCAGTGGCTGGAATCGGTCACCAGCTTGCCACTTCCTCACCGCTAAAGGATACTTTAAACAGTCTGCATCAAAGAAGGCATTCCGCTTATCTTTTGCAAGCAGGTCTGGCACTTTTTGCCGTTCAGAGATCATCAGGCTACCACCAGATAATAATACAGAACCTTTTTGTGGAAGCCGAATAATAGATTCTTGATTCTGCCGTACACGATGCATCGGTCGAAGAATTATTTTTTCCCGATCAACTAATAATTGTTGGGATGCACTATTAAAAATGGCTCCCGTCTGCTTTTGTTGTATACATTTCCAAATTTGTTCCATCTGACCTGATGCGTATCCAAAACCCTGAAGCAGACTAAACAAAACCAGTCGTCCACCAGGTAAATCGGTCAAATCTACTGTCCGTATATTAATATCTCCTTCTGGAAGCCTTTCTAGGATTTGTTTTTTCCAAAATTGAATAGTCCAATCTTGAAGTGCTTGACTTTCCCTTAGGAACGACATGGTCTTTTCCATGGTGGATATAAAAGCAGGCGCAACATCTTCAATAGCAGGTAGTATAGTGTGCCGAATCTTATTACGTAGGTATTTTTGCTCGGCATTGGTATGATCTTCTCTATGGGTTAGTTTTTCTGACACATAATACGCTTCTATCTGATCCTTATGAACATCAAATAATGGCCTGATTACCCGATCATTCTGAAATGGAATACCTGTTAGGCCAGATAAGCCTGTAACTCGAGTTAAGTTGATAAAGAAAGTCTCCACGGAATCTTTAACATGATGAGCAGTAAGAATCCATTTAAACTGATGTTGCTTTCTTACTTCCTCTAACCAATTATAGCGCAGATATCGTGCCGTCATTTGTATGCTTCCCTCCTGTTGCTGAGCAAGCTCCGTGGTATTGAAACGAGTGGTAAATACAGGTACGTTCCAAACTTCTGCCAGCGTATGTACAAACACTTCATCGTTATCGGAGTCCGCACCTCGAAGTTGGAAGTTACAATGTGCCAACCCAAAAGAAAGGCCAGCAGAAAGGCACAAATGCCCCAGAACTACCGAGTCCTTACCACCACTGATAGCCACCAAGAAACGATCGTCGGTCATCTCCAAATTAGATAATCGACCAAGGTTATGTTTCAAATGATGCACCAAGGGCTTTTTCATAGATAAAATATAGGGAAAGGGTTAGATATTTAATCCATTTCAGCATTAGTTCTTCTTTCCATAATAGGCACGTCTTTAACCACCATTTGCACTGTACCACGATGTCGCTCTTCTAACAGAACTAATTTCCCCCGTCGCAGCCTTTCATTCATTTCGGGCGTTACGTGACGAATCGTAATGAGTTCCAACCCACGATCAATAATAACTATAAAGTCTTTGTCAATACGAGCAGCAAATTGCAATATCTTATCATCAATATCATTAACGCAAATGGTGAAATTAATTGCAGAGTTCTGCATTAGGTTTACTTGTAAACGCAGATCAGCAATCATCTGAAACAGATAGCTCATGTGGTGTTCAGCAACAAAAGAAAAATCGCGTGTCGCAATCTGAAGCAGTGCTTGTTGTCGTTCCACAGCAACTATGGCAGGGTAGGTATCTTCAACATCTCCAGTGATGAGGGTACCAGTACCTTCAGGATCTATAAACGACTTTACGAATAATGGTATGCTTTTATTTTGGAGTGGTTTGATCGTTTTAGGGTGAATGACTTTGGCTCCATAGTATGTCATTTCAATAGCTTCCTTATAGGATAACCGATCGAGTTTTACCACGTTTTTAAATAAGCGAGGATCCCCTGTCAAAACGCCCGGAACATCTTTCCAAATGGTCATGCTTTGTGCATCCAGACAAAAAGAAAAAATCGCTGCAGTATAATCTGATCCTTCTCTACCTAAGGTGGTTGTGAAATTTTCTGTGGTGCTACCGATAAACCCTTGTGTGATAACAAACTGTCCTTCATCCAATAAAGGAGGAATCCACTGCTTTGCTCTATCTATTGTTGCATCCCACTGCACCCAGCCTTCCCGAAAAATATCATCCGTACAGATAATATCTCGTGCATCAACCCATGCAGTTGACAGATCTAAAGTATTCAAAAAAGCGTGTACAATTTGAGAACTGGCCAACTCACCTACAGAAACCATTTGATCATACATGTAATCATAATTCTCATGAGGAGGATCTTCCAGCGCCCAGTCAATCTCGACGAAAGTATCGTTCAATAGAGCGAAAATTTCGTGCTCATCCCCCAGTAAGGCTCTAGCGATATCATAGTGTTCTTGTTTTATGGCATGTAATAATGCCTGACTCTCTCCACTCTGACTAGCGTGTGCTGCAACCACTTTTTCAAGTGCATTTGTCGTTTTGCCTAGAGCAGAAACAACAACAAGCAGGCGATGACCCTTATACTTACGTAAAATATTTCCCACATTTCGAATAGCATCTGCATTTTTTATTGACGCACCTCCAAACTTGAACACTTGTGTTACATTCTTCATACTGGATAACATTAAAAACCCGGAAAAAGTGTTCCCGCAAACGTATAACCTTTTTGTCACATTTTAAGCCTAAACCACCTGAATTCAGGGATTTCCAATCGGTGTTTACTACTTTAATATATCAACAAAGCTGCAAAAAAAATGAATAAACGAATCTCATTATCTGCCTTAATAATAATGGCCCTTACTGCCCTATTATCTGGATTTTTTTTTAGTGATGCCCTCAATTCCGATGATGTTAGGGCAGCCGCCAAAATTATGGCACTTTCTTTTTCAGATGAAGAAATTACTATGATGCTACCTGATCTTGAAGAAGCCCGCAGACTATATCGTACCACTAGACATCTTAATGTTGCGAATGAACTAGCGCCTGCCTTGGTTTTCAACCCGATAATACCTGGTATAGTTATCCCTTCGGAGAATGGTACTTCTCGATATAATTTTCCTAAAAAGGGGATACGCTTAGATAGCAGGGATAATCTGGCTTGGATGTCTATCCCTGAATTAGCATCTCTGTTACGCACGCAAGAAATTACATCCGTAGCCCTTACCCGTTTTTTTATTGATCGCCTAAAAAAGTATAACGACACCCTACAATGCGTGATAACCCTCACAGAAGAACGCGCTATGGCAGCTGCTCAAAAGGCAGATGAAGAGCTGGCTAAAGGTATAGATCGTGGTTTATTACATGGAATCCCATATGGTAGCAAAGACTTATTGAGCGTAAAGG
>JABSSK010000287.1 GCA_013214265.1 Saprospiraceae bacterium
TTAGTCCCAAATTCTTACTAGCCACAGCTACATCCTTCATATGTTTGATAGCCCATTCTGTTCGGGCTTTTGCATTATTTCGGAAAGCTTCAGGAGCAAACGTATCAAATAACTGATCATAGGCAGGATGTACCGCAATCAGCTGCCCAGTTAAATGGGTAGCTAGTTCCGTGATTTCTAGCCCATAGTCTGCGATTTTGCCTTTTAATTCATCGCAATACGTTTGACTTGTAGCCGCTTTGTCTACTTCTATCAGCCTCGTTTCCCAAGTAGGGATTTGAATACCTTTGTATCCAAGGCTTGATGCCCACTGACAGATATCTTCTAGGGTGTTGAATGGGGGCTGGTCCCCCATAAACTGAGCAAGAAAAATTGCAGGTCCTTTGATGGATTTCATGGAAAATCAGATTGTTGAGTTTGAAATATAATCAATCCTGATTTAAATCTGACCAGGGAAAGCCAAAGAGTAACCCTTGTGCACCACTAGAACCGAACTGTTCTCCATATAAGAGTACACCATTCTCTCCGTTTTGATAGCAGCGAGATGGCCAAATTGCATTTACTCCCCGAGCGCGAGCGAGCGGCGTCAGATCATAAGTTCTTAAATTGCCAACACCATCAATCCCGTACATCATTATTTTAGTGCTACCCCCATTGTAAGCCAGAATGGTTCGGTTTTCATTGGACTTGGAATAATTATCGGGCGTATCATTAAAAAATAGATAAGTTCTTCCTTTATGACGCATCAACTTATATGAGTAGATCGTCCAGTCACCTTGCCACCCAACCTGCCTTTTGGGTATGCGTTTTATCATTTTTAAATTTCTAAGATTTGGGGTTAGTTGAAAAACACATAAGTCGTTGAATTCAATTTCTGCGAAGTTGGATCGTTCGTAGCGTTGTTCTGTTATTAATGTCCAACTTCCATTGTCTTCTAAGAATATTTTGTCAACAAAAAAGTCCTGAAATCTGTGCCGATTTGCGTTGAAGATACTCTCTTTGCCTCCGTAAGGAAAGGCCGCTTCGTACAGGTCTTCCGCAATCGGAATGCGTTGCCGGTTAATAGCGCTTCCGTCAGGTGTTATACGAAATATATAAAGCCCTTCATGCTTTTTTTTCCGCCCTTCATTCATAAATGCAGCGCCCACTATACTGTTGTCAGGCATGAGCTTAGACTGTAGGCCCACCATGGTAAAGTCGGGTAAATTAAGATCGTATTTGATCATTTCATCCGGGGTTCCGTTTGCAGCAAGAATGATATGCTCTACCTTGCGTTCGTCAATATCACGCCCCGGACGACCCTCATAATTCTCGCAAAAGATGAAAGCTGTACCCGTATCATTTACCGCACCACGATATATATATAGCCCTTCATTTTTGTAAGGTAAGCTATATTTCTGGGACCAAACTTCTTGCAGGTCCCGATCCAAAACCCTAAAATTTATTTTGGCAGGATCCTCGGGTAGGGTATAAGTCCATCCGTAAAACATCAGATGCGATGAATCTGGTGAGATGCTGTAGCCGAAAGGTATACGGTATACTTCAGGTGTGTAGGCTTCATCAACTACTTTGGAATAGGTTTCTTCCAGATTAGGTAGGGCAAGCCTACGATAAAGAAGGTGATTCCTTTTGGGGCCAGGATAGTATAGTGATGTGAGTATATTGAGCTGGTTATTCCAAAAGAAAGCCCCTTCATATTGCGCTGACAAACCTTGCTGAACCAGATCGATAATTTTTTCAGCAACTAGGCTTTCCCCATTTTCAAAATAGCGGATAGCCAGTTTGGTAGGTCGTTGTGGATCATTCAAAGAGATGATCACAAAATTCTTACCAGGCAAACTAATCAACGATTCCATCTCAAAGGGATCTTCAACTTGAGCGGTTGCTGATTTTGGGCTGACGCAAAAATATAAAGTAAGCAGTAGGAATGTACGTAATGTGTGCATAGCAGTGTTCTCTTTTGCTTAAATACGGTTATAGATCGGAATACAAGAATCGGTAATTAAGTTCTGAAATGCAGAGCAAACTTTAAAATGCGGTCGCTTAAACTATTCTTAAGGTACCCAATATGGGGGTTAAAAGGTTGTTAAACCCCCATTTTTAAAGCCTATTACATCCGGACAGAGTTGACTACAAATGTTTATCTTCATAAAAAAAACTAAACTATGCGACAAATCTTACTTCTGTTCGTTTGCTTTTTCACCTTGTCATTCGGATATGGGCAAGATGCAATAAAGGAAAAAGTAAAAGACATGACTGCCTATAAGGGGTACTTTGATTATTACTGGGATGCCGAAAGTGGAAAAATATGGCTCGAAGTGAACCAGTTTGACAAAGAGTTCCTTTATGTAAATTCCTTGCGTGCGGGTGTAGGTTCTAATGACATTGGATTGGACCGTAATCAACTTGGTGAGTCTCGAGTCGTAAAATTTAAACGTAGCGGGCCAAAAGTACTTATGGTACAACCTAATTATAGCTATCGGGCTGTAAGTGAAAATGCGGATGAACGTAAGTCTGTAGAGGAAGCATTTGCTCAATCTGTTATCTGGGGGTTTAAAGTTGCGGAACAGGAAGGAAATCGGATTTTGATTGACATGACTACTTTCCTGCTGCGGGATGCACATGGAATTGCTGGTCGTTTACAGCGTCAGGGTGAAGGTTCATTTAAAGTGGATGCAAGTCGATCGGCTATTCATTTGGAGTATACCAAGAATTTCCCCAAGAATAGTGAGTTTGAGGCAATGATAACATTCCAGGGTACACCACGAGGACGTAACTTATCAACTGTTACGCCCACAAGCAGTGCAGTAACCGTGCGCATGCATCATTCATTCGTGGAACTCCCAGATGATAACTATACCCCTCGAGTCTATGATCCTAGGTCAGGTTATAATTCTGTAAGTTATCAGGATTACGCTACACCCATCGATCAGCCGTTAGTTAAACGGTTCATTCGTAGGCATCGACTAGAGAAGAAAAATCCGAATGCGAATGTGAGTAGCCCAGTTGAGCCTATTATTTACTATCTGGATCGTGGGGCACCAGAACCTATACGGAGTGCTCTTATTGAAGGCGCCAGCTGGTGGAATCAAGCTTTTGAAGCTGCCGGATATCGAGATGCATTTCAAGTAAAAGTGTTACCGGTAGGTGCTGACCCAATGGATGTTAGATACAATGTAATCAATTGGGTTCATCGAAGTACGCGTGGTTGGTCATATGGTAGTTCGGTTTCAGACCCGCGGACAGGGGAAATCATTAAGGGGCACGTTTCGCTTGGCTCTTTGCGGGTACGGCAGGACTTCCTTATTGCACAAGGCTTAATAGATGCTTACGAAAAAGGTGACCAAGCAGACCCTCGCTTATTGCAATTGGCCCTTGCACGTCTTCGTCAGTTGTCAGCACACGAAGTGGGGCATACCATCGGACTAGCACATAATTTCTCTTCTAGTGTAAATGATAGAGCATCGGTAATGGATTATCCGCATCCATTTTTTATGGTAAATGCAAATGGGGAAATAAATTTTGAGGAAGCATATGATACCGGTATCGGTGCATGGGACAAAAGAACAGTTATATACGGCTATCAGGATTTTCCTAAGGGAACCGATGAGAAAAAAGCCTTAATGGACATTCTGACAACAAATAATGAAATGGGTTTGTCTTATATTTCTGACAGAGATGCACGTCCTGCTTTTGGGGCGCATCCCGACGCTCATCTGTGGGATAATGGGGCAAAAGCGGTTGGAGAATTAGAGCGCCTTAGTGGGGTGAGAATGGCGGCTCTAGCCTCCTTTGATGAGACTAATATTCCAGAGGGTACACCTATGGCTGAGTTAGAACGTGTTTTAGTACCATTATATCTATCGCATCGTTCCCTATTGGAGGCGGTCTCGAAGGTTTTGGGTGGTGTACGCTACACATATGCTGTACGTGGAGATGGGCAACCAACAAATGAAATGGTATCACCTGCTGATCAGGAATCGGCCCTCAATGCCCTTTTGATGACACTGCAGCCTGAATTTTTGGCATTACCCGAATCAGTTATCGCTATGATTCCTCCGCAGCCCATTGGTTATCAACGTGATCGTGAATTGTTCCGTATTCATACCGGCATAACTTTCGATCCAATAGGTGCGGCTGAAAGTTCTGCTAACCACACCATCAGCTTTATGTTGAATGCACAGCGCTTAACGCGCATTGTGGAGCAGCATGCACGTTCTTCGGCACATGCTAGTCTTAAATCGGTAATGGATGAAGTGTATGCTTCGGTAGCTGTTGATGAGAATGACCCTGTCTACCATCAGGAACTTTCTCGGATGGTGGAAAAATTAGTGATTCAGCATACATTACGCCTAGCAGGTGATCGTGATATTATGCAACAGGTTTCCGCTATGGCTCTCTTACAGATATATGAAATGAAGGTGCAATACTCACGAGGGGTGATGCAGGCTCAATCCGCGGAACAGAAAGCGCATTTCCTTTACCTAATCGATCAGATCAGACGATTTGAAGCAGATCCTGAGGACTATAAATTACCTGCTATGCCACCAATGCCAGATGGTTCACCAATTGGGTGCGGACATTTCCATTAGGCTGGTATTGTCGCAATAAAAAAGAGTTATTCCTTATGATCATAACATGAGGAATAACTCTTTTTTAATATTTAATCAGCTTATTCTGATATGTAGGCTGAAGCTTACCAGAGCGTTACGAGTATAATATACCCACTCTTCTTGTATTATTTACTATGATCGGGCAGATCATAACCTAACCTTTATACCTTTACTATTTGAGAGCATCAATTTGTTCTGCTAATCCTTGATCGGGCGATTGTGCCTTAATATGAATGAGGTTTCCAGATTTATTGATGATGGTATATTGAGGTAGGCCATTCCATTTGAATTCTTGACGCAGTAAATCGTTATGTTTGGTCTGTGTATGAATATGGAATGCATGATATGGAAGGCTATTCACCGTTTTGACCCAGTGTATGTAAGGTGAAGAAACGGCTACAAAAACAAAGACAATATCTTCACTTTTGTATTGATTAAGCATAGGACCTAATTGTTCTTGAAGTGCATGAATACAGCTATTACACCAGGTCCCCCAGAAGTTGACTACTATCGTTTGGTCAGGTATTTGCTGATGTAAGAAACGAGTAAGTGAAGCAAAGGAGTCTGGTAAATTCAACTTCCTAATGGAAGGCATTAATGTGGCTCCTTCCTGTGTAATTGTAGCATATTTATCTAATACTTTTTGTCGTAGGAAATTAGTTTCGATGAATTGTGCAAAAGAGGTGTCCAATCTGTTTAAGCCTTGCGGAACGTTCATAGCGTTACCCATTTGCACAGCCAGTAAACGATCACGCATGGTATTGGTCAAGTCAGTCTTTAGTAAATGGATGGATTCGAGCGGGACTATTTTTTCTTGGCGGTTACTTTCTGAGGAAAGCTGGTCAGGATGTAAGGTTGGACTCGTAAAGGTAAGATGCGTCAGATAAGATGAAAAGAGTTCGTGTAGAGCAAAAGAATGTAAAAGAATTCTTTGTTGCCTCAAAACGGAAGACCAGAAGGAGAAGAAGTTTTTTGAAGGTGCTCCGTTCGGATGGTTTACAGTAGAATGATTGGCATATTGTAAGTACAGTTTTGTTGGTGAAAAAAATGCTTGATGATCAGCATACTCCCTAAGCAATGCATCAGACAGTTCCCAGGAACGCCAAAAACGGAGTTCTTCTAGATGTCGATTTTTAAGGTATTCTATAGCCTGCTCTGGTTTCCAGCTTTTCATTTCATTTGGAGTGGGTTCTGAAAAGGTTCTGGAATAAACTTCCTGAATTTGTATAAGCTTATATTGGCGAGCAGCGGAAGGTCCCTGAAGTGCTAAGGATTGGCCACCGTAGTACATCCCTTCTTCATGGTCAAGTAATAGATTAATACTGTCATCAGGATGCAGGATTAAAGATTGATTCTTCTCGGAGAGAATAAGTTTGATTTCAGTAGTTTCAAATAGCGGAAGAGCAATGTGAAATGATCCATCCGGTTGAAGTGGCGTGTAAAAAAGCTCCCAAGTTGTGGACACATAGTCAGGTATGGCAAAT
>JABSSK010000288.1 GCA_013214265.1 Saprospiraceae bacterium
TTCATTTGCGGCAAGCGAGGAAGACATGGTAATCACCAAATTATCTCCTGTACATACAGCACCTGCTGTTCCAACCGGTAAGGTAGGTGATGGTGGTTCATTCAGAGTGAATGTAATTATATTGGATGTACATTGCGGCGAGGAAGTGGATTGGACACCGACCATATACGTTCCAGCACCCAGCGTATATTATTCTATTAAACCCAGCGTATCTGTTGTTGCATTATCCTGATTTTCAGGCAGACCGGTTAGTGTACCTGTACGAACCAACCTATACTCTGTACTAGGCAGAAGACCCGTAATTTGTACGACCCCTGTTTCCAAATCACATTCGGTTAAATCTTCATCGACCATAAAACTTATGGTTGGGGGCACATAATGGGTTCTTACAATATTGGTATATCGCTCACAACTTCCTTTGAAAACTTTTAATCGATAGCGATCATTCGCATCCGTATCAGCTAAGGTGAATGCGAGTGTTGGACTGGTTGCACCAGGTATGTCCGAAATGGTCATGGTGGTTTTTGCAAAACCACCCGCCGTACCCACATAGAGGGTACTCACACCCATTGAAGTGGTTGTTAACATACCAGCGATGGCATTAACTGGCAGTCCGTAATCTACATCATAATTTGAAAAACGATCAGCACCAAAAGTAGCTACTGCTAATCCTCCTAAAGTTCCAGCAAAAATCAAGTCATTATCGGTAGTGATAGAAGTCACATTTGCATCCGCAAGACCCGCCACAATATTCGTGAAATTATACCCTCCATCATAGGAAACACCTATGCCACCATTCGTGGCTGCATAAATTGTCCCCGAGTAATTTACAGAAATAGCATTCACATTGGGGCTACCCAGTCCGGAGTCATAATTGGTAAAAGAGGTACTTCCGCTGCGAGCTATCGACACACCAGCGGTGGTAGCTGCATAAATGGTTCGGGCAGCATCTGCCCCCTCCACATATACATCATTAATGGATGAAGACCCCAAACCATCCGAATTCGTATAATTGGTAAAAGTACTACCGCCATCGGTAGAAATGGAAAGACCACCAGCAGTAGCTGCGTAATAATTCCCTGCCTGATCAATAAATACATCACTCACCGTATTACTCCCCAGACCACTGCTGGTATTTCTTATCGTAAAGTTGACTCCATCATTAGTTGAATAGGCAAGTCCACTATTAGTAGCAACTATAACTATATTACCCCTAACATCAACCGCATTTAACATATTGGAAGGAAGTGGACCCGTAGTGGATGTTGTGGCAATTTGTGAAAAATTATTACCATCATCCGTTGAGCGATATAAGCCGTCCGATGTGGCTGCATAGATATTACCCGTGGTAATACTGCGTGCTACACCACTAACAGCAGTTGTTCCCAGCCCGCCTGGCCGCACCGTAAAGGGCACTAAGTCAATACGTTCCCATTGGTAAGCAGTAGCACCCGTTGCTGTTGCGGAAAAGGAAACCATTTCACCCAAGCACTCCAGATCATCAACAGGCTGAGTCGTTATATTAACGCCATCAATAGTATACGTCGAGGCATTCGTACATGCTTCCGGCATAGCCGGATCAGTTGATATAATCTGAAATTTATAACCTGAACCAGGATCCACAAAAGGAATAACTCCTGTTATCATTCCTGAAGCACTAGTCGAAGGTAGAGAGCCTACAGTAACTGGATTGGTAAAATCACCCGATGCATTACTCATTTGCAACAGGAAAGTATTATCCATTCCATATGAACCGGTAGAGGTGTAGGAAAAATTAACCTCATCACCCATACAAAAGGTGGTGCCAGAAACAGGAGCCGTTAGTTGTAAATCACTATAAACAATCTCAAAAGATTGACATGCACCATCATTTACACAAGTACCTTCCCCACGCAGGTAGTAAGTGGTGGTAGCACTAGGCGTAATGCTTAAGGAATTCGTTACCGTCATATCAACTTGTGTACCGCCACAGCTTCCTGTGTATAAAACCCATTGATCCGCATCATTCAAACTGCCACCTATCGTAACGGTAATAGCCGGATCACCTGTACAGTATAAGCTCGAAGAAAGGGTAACCGTTGGTTGATCAGCTCCTACGGAAGGCGTCTCATTCAATGTTCCTGTTGTAAGTGCACTATACGTGCTTGTACCATCAGAGAACGTAAGCTGAATAGGCCCACTACTGTTAGTTACTATTAAACTGGAAAAATCAGCAATACCATTCGCATCCGTATTTACTGATCCACCTGAAGAAACCATTCCCGAACCCGCACTAACAGTAGCCGTAATACTTATCCCTGCCATCAGGTCAGGATTCCCCATGGCATCAAGCAACTGAATCTGAAAACCAGGGCTAATTGCTTCACCACATTTGAATTGGGACGGAGTAAGGCCTGTCAAGCCTAAAGACTGTCCAAATAGAGAGGCAGAACTAGCTAGACTCAAAAAGAAAATATAAATGCCAAGGCGAATAAAGGTCGTCCCAAACACTGAAAGGTTAATCAATACTTTTAAAAAAGTGTGTATGTAGTTCATCATATTAGGGAGTTACGGGATTGCAGACATCTTAGGTCTACTTCCTAGTGGTTTTCGTTTTATTATTGTCAAGTGCTTTTTCTATTGCATAGGCATACGTTGCTTCTAAAGCTTGGCGCAGGTAATTCGGATCCTCTACAGAGCGCTTTAAAATGGGTACTGGGTTTGAGAAAAGCTGCTCAAAGAAAGGCATACTACTTAGGTCAATTCCGTTGTCATCTAATATCCTTTTTCCTTTTGCATAAGCTTGGTTGATAAAATCTTTATTCATTTCTAGGAGCTGAACATTACCCTGACCCGCATTACCTAATTGTAACATAGGATTATTCATTTCCAGTAAATTATTCAAGTCCTGCAAGTAGTTGTTTGAAAAGCCAACAGCTGCTTTATTGGAGCCACATTCTTCACAGGACTCACTTACAGAAGATCGCTGCGGTGGCAACTGGTCTGTTTCTCCAGACAGGTAAGAAATAACTTGATCAATACCTTGATCAATTTCATCCAACAGGGGAGCTCCCATATTTCGGTCGATACCAACAGCTATACGAACCATATTCACCCCTAAATTGGGTGCATCCTCCCAGGCTCGACCAACGATATGAGCATAATCACTAGCGGCAAGGCTATCAGGAGAAAGGGCTATACCAAATCCGTCATTATTACCAGAAGGAAGGATATAGTCACCCTTATTCACCGAACCTACAACCCGAACACGGACTTGGCCCAAAAAGGCTACTGGACGACCATACTTCTCTTCTTTTGCGTCTAACGGATGGTTCCCCAAAATGACGGGCGACTCTGATACCACCATCAGATGATCAGCCCCTTTGGTAGTTTTAGTGATTTTACCAGCGTGAACACCTACAATATCTGCAAAAGCTATTTTTTCTTTACGGTTTACAACGGGAAGCCATTCGGCATAATCAGCACCACCAGAATGAAACTGTACACCTAAATCGTTAATCTTATTGGAATTCCAGTTGATGCTTGCGTCCAGCCAAGCAACAGACTCAATAGCAACTTTAACTCCTTCCACAATTACTGCCCCCCCATAAATACCATAACCCGGTGCAGCCCAAGCGAATATTACGAAAGGAAAACCCAAAACAGCTGAGCAAGCCGATGCACCAAAAGCGGCTGCACCATCCACAGTTAAAATAGCAATTTGAGCTGCTAACGAAATAAACTTGAACGTGTAGATCGCATCTTTATATTTATATTCATCTTCATCATACCACTCAGTACTGGTTTGACCATGCACTGATCCCCAAATCTTATCCGAATCTTTAAATGTCAAATAATTATTAGCGTTAGTTCTGTTTGCATTGACATCAATCCATATTCCCTGTCCCCCACCTTCAACAATCATGGGATAATTTGCTTTGTTAGTCCTGGTTCCCGTAACGGTATCATCAGGATCAACCACTAGTTGACCAGAATTTTTTACTGTAAATCGAGTAATACCATTGGTTCTAAAAATAAGGTCGGTATTGTCGGAATGTCCTAAATAGTGTATTGGA
Source organism: Saprospiraceae bacterium (assembly GCA_013214265.1). Lineage (GTDB taxonomy): Bacteria > Bacteroidota > Bacteroidia > Chitinophagales > Saprospiraceae > DT-110. Next base: position 4,056 of record JABSSK010000288.1, read on the forward strand.
GGTTGTGTCATGTTATTACCTGAAGTCAACCAACGTGTATTGGGTCGGTCAGTTCGTAACGTAGCACTTTGGGCACCGGCTAGCCCTCCGGTTTGATTTGCATAAAACGCATAAGGAACCGTACGTAGCGGTGTACGCTGATAGTACTGAAAATCCGGAAGTCTTGCACTAGAAATTTGTACCTCAAGTTCGATATTACCATCGAACCAGGGCACCTCATCAATTGTGGTGGGACCAGCCATTCCTTGGCCAATAATAAAGCCTGCTTGCCCTATTGCATTGGTAGTAAATTCGTGTACTTCTGAGTAATGAACAACTTGATTACCTTCTGTCCCGGATAGTAAACTAACTCGTGCAAATAGGTTTTCATTCACGATGAGATCACCTGTCTGCTTTTTTGCAACCATCTGAAATGGAATCCCACCCGGTACCATTCGTTGCGCTTCAGCCGTGCTAGTCCAGATCAAAACACCAAACACCAAGAAGATCAGCTTTGTATGTAAGGAAATATTAATCATTATCAGAAGTATTAAAGTGTCGATCAAATATAGCCCAGGTCGTAGCGTACACTGGATCCTCCCGGATCTGTTTTAAGAAAGCAATTGGATCGTGGTAGAAAAGCGCTAATTGTCCTATACCACTAAAATCAATCCCTCTATCAGCCCACTGTTGCTGGGCATAGGAAAACACCATCTCGATAGGCTCACGATAAAAATCCATTAAAGCATCAAATTCAGCCATAGAAAGCTGAGGCATGCGAGTAGTTCGTTCTTCAAAAGCTGGAATTATATTAGATAAAGACCCCGCATTATCGTTCATCAATAATTGTTGGACATAAGTCCATTTTGCATCAATCACACCCATCTTTTCCAGCACTATATCGTTGTTTATACCTATTCCGGCATTAATATACTGGACCATAAAATCGGGATCTCCTGTTTCCCATGCGACACCAACAATTCGTGTATAGTCACCCATTTTCATCTTGTCGGGTCCAACAGCTATGGCAAATCCATCATGATTACCTGATGGTAGCAGATAATCACCTGATGCCACAGGCCCAGCAACCAAAACAGGAGCTTGACCCATAAAAGCAACCTTCTGCATTCCTTTAGTTTCTCCAGTCGGTGGCAAGTTGCCAATCACAATAGGGTTCGTAGAAATAACCCGCAGGATAGCTGAGCTATCGGTGTTGAGTGTTATTTTGCCTTCACGAATACCTACCACCCTTCCGGCACCCAGTGAGTCCAAATCTTTTTCTCGTGCTAACCATTCCGAATAATCGGCCCCACCAGAATCAAACCTAACTCCATTCTCCCGACGTCCTCTGGCTTGCCATTCTCCTACGCGAATTCCATACTCAACTAAGTCAACACCAATCTGAGCCGCCTTCGCGATATTAGGTGCGCCACCTGGAGCAGAACAGGGAAATGAAAAATCACCAGTAGCCATTATTATCTCAGCCGCAATCATTACGACAAAAGAGGCAGCCTCAATACTAAAGAGAGCTACCTTGTTTTGGTAAGGGGCATCCGCTTCCCAGTTTGCAATCGTTTCCCCCCTAATAGCACCCAACACTTTACTGTTTCCCTCAAAAGTCAAAAAATTATTTTCTATGTCACGTCGAGTTTCAATTTCTAACCATATACCTTGGTTAGCACCTTCAATAATGAATGGATATTTCGATTTGTCATCATCATCAACAGTAGTGCAACAACTGCCTGCTGTCAATTTTAACTGACCATTTGATTCGATACGCATTCGTTCTTGATCGTTCACTTTGAATACTAAAGGCTGATTATCCATAGTTCCCAAACCATGGGTAAGTGGGCTGTTGCCAGCGTTCCCAGACGTGAGCCAATACACAGAAGACCTCGTCGACCGAGTAGTATTCGTTTCAGGGGGCGCAAGTTCAGCCGATTCCGCTGCATAGAAGGCGTATGGAACAGACCACAATTGCTCCTTACGAACGATCTCAAATGGATTATTAGGGTTGAGCTGAGCCTCCGTGACCAGCCAGATATTTCCTGATTCCC
>JABSSK010000289.1 GCA_013214265.1 Saprospiraceae bacterium
TATCATCATTACTGATTAGAACACCAGAGCGGGACCCGTCTCGATAGATGGTACATCCTTTACAACCTTCTTCCCAGGCTGTCTGATAGATTTTCTTTACCATATCCACTGACGTTTCCGCCGGGATATTTACGGTTACACTAATAGAGTGATCTACCCACTTTTGAATAGCTCCTTGCATTTTCACTTTCTGGACCCAGTCCACATCATTCGCGGTAGCTTTGAAGTAAGGTGACGCCTCTAAAAGTACAGCCAATTCCTTGTCATCCATTTGACGTACTTTTTCCACATCGTGTCCATTAGCAGCCAACCAGTCCATAAACTTATGGTGGAAAACATTGTACTCTTCCCAGTGGTCACCAACCTCGTCTACGAAAGTAGCATGAACATCAACGTCATTTGGATTAACCTTACGACGCCGTTTGTAGCTAATCAGGAAAGCGGGTTCAATCCCGGACGTAGTTTGTGTCATGAGGGAGGTCGTACCTGTAGGTGCTATGGTTAGCAAGGCAATGTTTCGGCGTCCGTGCTTTTTCATAAGTTTATACAACTCAGGATCAGCATCTTTCAAGCGATTAATAAAAGGGTTATTTTTTTCCCGACTTATATCGTGAATAGGGAATGAGCCCCGATCTTTAGCAAGTTCTACAGAAGAGCGATATGCGCTTAATGCCAAAGTTTTATGCACTTCAACGGAATGGGCAATACCTTTGTCACTTCCGTACTGTAGCCCTAGAGCAGCCAGCATGTCCCCTTCAGCTGTAATACCTACACCTGTGCGGCGGCCGTTGACGCAAGCTTCGCGGATTTTATGCCATAAGTCACGCTCAACCTGCTTGATGGATCCTTGTTCGGGATCATGACTAACTTTATCGATTATCCGATCAATCTTTTCAACTTCCAGATCGATAATATCATCCATGATGCGTTGGGCATATTTTACATGCTGTTTGAACTTATCGAAGTTGAACTTCGCTTTTTTCGTGAAAGGATTTTCCACATAGCTAAACAGATTTATAGCCAGCAAACGACAACTATCATACGGGCATAATGGTATTTCACCGCAAGGATTGGTCGATACCGTATTGTAGCCCAAGTCGGCATAGCAATCCGGAACAGACTCATTGATTACAGTATCCCAGAACAAAACGCCAGGTTCTGCTGATTTCCAAGCGTTGTGAATAATCTTTCCCCACAAGCGGGCCGCATCCACTTCTCGAGTAACAACTGGATCAGGGCTATTAATGGGGTACTGTTGTTGGAATTGTTCCCCACTCAAGGCAGCCTTCATGAACTCATCCGTTATTTTGACAGATACATTGGCTCCAGTAACTTTCCCTTGTTCCAGTTTAGCATCAATAAAATCTTCTGCATCCGGATGCTTAACGGAAACAGAAAGCATCAGAGCACCGCGGCGACCATCTTGTGCTACTTCCCGCGTAGAGTTGGAATACCGTTCCATAAAAGGAACAATCCCGGTTGAGGTTAGTGCGGAGTTCATTACCGGACTACCCTTGGGGCGTATGTGTGATAAATCATGACCTACACCACCTCTGCGTTTCATGAGCTGTACTTGCTCCTCATCCGTACGGATAATGCCTCCGTATGAATCGGCCTCATTACCAATTACAAAACAATTGGATAGGGAAGACACCTGAAACGTATTACCAATACCGGCCATGGGACTTCCTTGTGGCACGATATATTTAAATGATTTCAGAAGATCATATACTTCATCCTCTGTCATCGGATTAGGGTATTTTTGTTCTACCCGAGCAATTTCCTTAGCAATACGACGGTGCATATCATCGGGCGTTCGCTCGTAAATATTTCCGAATGAATCTTTGAGTGCGTATTTATTGACCCATACGCTTGCGGCTAACTCATCGCCTTCAAAGTACTCTGTCGCTCCTTTAAAAGATTCCTCAAAAGAATATTTTTTGGTGGGATTTGGGGTAAGTAATGTCATTTTCACTGGTGCATTCATGGCCTTTGGTGATTTAAATTTGTTTTAAGGTGCAAGCAAGATCAAGGATTCCTTTGTAAATTACAAACACTAAAAATTAGTTATTAACACGTTTTACACAATTAATACAAAGTTATCAACACACTTACTAACATTTTGGCATTTTCAGCCTTTCTATGTTAAATAAACATTAGCTGAATGTAAAAATGGGATGAGCAGTAATTTAGAGTAAAATCATGACCTGAAGCGGAGAAGTTTTCCACAAATTCATTTAGACTGTGGAAAGAATTATATGGTTTTTGGCAACCCCTTTATCCGGAAAGGATTACGCATAAAAAAAAGTCTGAGGGTTACCTCAGACTTTTTTTACGCATTCTCAAAAAAGGAGTTTTGTGGGCAGGAATAACGGGTTAGTTATTCTTGGAGTAATAGTTCAATATCCTTAATGAACTGACCGACTGACTCTGGGTCGGTACCATCACAAAAACTCCGTACGTATCGATTCTCATCGACCAGAATAAGACGGCCACTATGGTCAAAACCGCCTGGCGCATCTGGTGATTCGATAGCAATGCTGAAATAATCATCTGCTATCTCAAAAATGTTATCCTTTTCTCCTGTAACGAAATGCCATTTTTGACTATTTACCCCCAAATTAGTGGCATAATTAGCTAAGCGCCCAACGGTATCCCGCTTAGGGTCAATAGAATGTGCCAATAATAGTACCCGATCTTCATCTTGAAAATGGTCATGAATCCGCAGCATTTGCTTCGTAACGGTAGGGCATATTGTAGGGCAGGAAATAAAAAAGAAATCGGCAACGTAGAGTTTTCCGGCAAAGGTTTCATTATTCACGACCTGACTATCCTGATTAATAAATGAAAAGTCTGGAATAGTGTGAAAAATGGTATCTCCTCCTTCAATGAGTCGCTCACCCAAGATGGGTAAAGGTTCAGGCTTCTTATTATCGACAAGAACACAACTCTGAACGAGAAATAAGGAGAACAAAATAAATAGATTACGCATGTTCTGATACGTATTTGAATGATTTAGGAAGAATAGATTATTCTTCAGAAGCAGCATGTGTGTCCAAGAACGCTTTAGCTTCAGATATACTAGCTTCGATTTGTTCCGAGACTTTGTCAATTTCCGCTTTTTGCTGGTTCAAAAAGTCCATTATTTCTTCATGGCTTTTTTCTTCTCGCAAAGTGCTAGGCGGCTGGTAATTTGCCATCCAAGCCATCATACCATCATCAGCCTGATCTAAAGCACGTTGGATCATTTCTACCTTGCCATCCAATTCTTCGGATAGAGAGTCTTTTGATGCTTCATAAAAAGAAGTTAGTTCCCTGCTCAAGCGGTTAACCTCAGCTGTTTTGGGCATAATGTCATCGTGAACAACCATAACCGCATCTGCTAAATCTTGTTGTAGTTGTTCAAGGTCTTCAGCAGTGGGGCCACATGCCGTCAATAGAAATAAAAACATCGAGAAAAAAGAAATTCGGTGTATCATTGCATTTAATTTTTAACAAAAGTACAAAGAGCTTTAGTGAAATTTTACGATCCGAGGAACTAGAAAAAAACTTTTGTACGATTGTAGTATCCTTAACTAACCAATACCAATAAACCACCATGCAAAACGCTTTTATTGTTGATGCGATTCGTACGCCTATCGGAAAATTTACGGGCAGCTTGTCATCTATCCGTACGGATGATCTTGCAGCGCATGTTATAAAGGCGTTGCTGGCACGTCATACTCATTTCGACCCCCAACACATTGATGAAGTAGTTATGGGTTGTGCCAATCAGGCGGGTGAAGATAACCGAAATATAGCTCGCATGGCATTATTGCTTGCTGGCGTTCCGTGGTCGGTACCCGGTGAAACTATTAATCGCCTTTGTGCTTCTGGGATGTCGGCCGCTATTCATGCCAACCGTGCTATCAAAACAGGTGACGGTGACGTTTTTTTGATTGGCGGAATTGAGCATATGACCCGAGGGCCATGGGTTATTTCTAAAGTATCAAAGCCTTTCGGTCGTGATGCACAGATGCATGATTCTTCCTTTGGATGGCGGTTTGTCAATAAAAAAATGAAAGCGCTTTTTGGTACTGATTCGATGGGACAAACAGCTGAGAATCTGGCAGAGCATTATAAAATAACCCGATCTGACCAAGATCGGTATGCTTTCCTTTCTCAACAAAAAGCCACATTAGCTCAGCAGAATGGTCGTTTTGCAACGGAAATCGCTCCGATTCATATTCCACAGCGCAAGGCTGACCCTATTCGCTTTGATCAAGACGAATTTATTCGGCCGCAAACGACCGTTGAAATTCTAGCTCAATTACGCCCAGCTTTTAAGGCGGAGGCGGCGGGCGGAACGGTTACCGCAGGCAATGCATCTGGCCTTAATGATGGGGCCGCAGCTATGCTCATAGCTTCTGAAGAAGGTCTTCGACAACATGACTTTACGCCCATCGCCCGCATTGTATCCTCGGCCGTGGTTGGCGTAGAACCGCGTATCATGGGCATTGGTCCGGTTGGCGCCTCCCGAAAGGCCTTAGCCAAAGCAGGCCTCACCTTAGAACAAATGGACATTATCGAAATTAACGAAGCATTTGCCGCGCAAGTTTTAGCCTGTACTCGCGAACTTGGGCTGGCAGATGATGATCCTCGCATCAACCCGAACGGAGGAGCCATTGCTCTGGGGCATCCTCTTGGTATGACAGGAACTCGCATCCTCCAAACGGCTGCACTAGAACTGAACAAACAAAATAAAAAGTTTGCTCTGGTCACCATGTGTGTGGGTGTCGGTCAAGGGTACGCAACTATTCTGGAACGCGTTTAAAAACGGTAGCCAAAGGTTAAATACGTACGCCATCCCGAACTCGTAACATCATTGGTTTCTAAGGGGGCCATCGCATAAAACCGTATGGGACCTACAATCGTATTGTACCCCACACTCATTTGCATCCCACCCAAAAAGGTATAGTCACGAACATCTTGGGTAGGAAATAAACTATTAGGAACACCAAATAAGCCACCACTTAAACCTGCTGAAAGCAGTAGATTATCACCCAAAAATTGTTGGTAATCCAATCGGCCTCCAGCCGCTGCAGTCACTGCTATTTCATGCGCATCAAAGCCATAAAACGGAACAGAATATCTAGACACTTTTTCTGGTCCACCAACCATTAAATACTCCGAAAAATTATCTTTTAGATTAAGAATAGCATGCAAAAATGGACTTACCCGGATACTGCCGTTATCCGAAACCGGAAAATAACTGTTCATATCAAAATTGACTCGAAGCGAATTATTAAATTGAGATGTGGAATCCTGTAAAGGAGGTATCGGATTTTCCACTAAAATCTCAATTCGGTTGTAAGTATTTACACCTACTGATGCAGTAATGTGCGTCCCCCGCGAAGGAAAAACATTTGCATTTAAGGAATTAAACTCAACGTTTCCAAAAAAGCCAAATAGACTAATCTTTATTTCACCATCAAACAACAAATCCCTTCCTTGGGTAGGCTCGAAATCATAATTCTCATTTACCATAGCCAACCCAAACATTCCATTTTGTCCAAATCGTCTTTTTAATGATATAGAAAATTGAGAACTCAAAAACCGGTACGTTTGCCTTTCCACCCCACCCTCAAGGATAGGCAGTCGGTCTTTGTGGAGTTGCCAGTCGATCTCCCCCATCAGGGTGCGTTCGCGATTTAAATATTTCAGGTAATTGAACCGAGCTCGATACTGGCCAGTGATATGCGCAGTGATCATTAGACGATCCGAATCCAGTAATACATTTCGCAAATTAGCGTTAAACAAGAATCCTGCATTGGTATAAGAGTCATAAGTCAGGGCGGTACTCAGTGTTCGAGTAAGTTTTTCTTTGCAATCAATATATAATACGTTTGCCCCGTTCTCTTTGGTTATTGATGTTTTTACAATATCAAAAAGATTCGTTCCATATAGTTTTTCAACAATCTTTTTGAAATCATCAACCGGAACGATATCCCCGGGTTGAATTTCAGCACGCCCCATAATGTCCTCATCCGATAATTGTGAATTCCCACGGATATAAATCTCATCG
>JABSSK010000029.1 GCA_013214265.1 Saprospiraceae bacterium
CAGCAATCAGGTAGGCAACCGGACCTTTAGTAAGAATACCCAAACCAATGCACAGACCTGCTAATATGAGATAGGTTCGAGCTGAATAGGACAGTTCGATGTTGTAGCCATTCTTTTTCCAATGAAATTGAATAAAATAGTAGATACCCAGAAAGATAAATAAGTTAAACCAGGGATCAATAATTCCAGATTTAAAGTACAAAAAAGGAAGTACTGACCCCAAGTAGGAAAAAGCCCAGACCAAACCAAATTGATGGTTGTACATCTTTTTGCCCAATTGATAGATCAATACAATCGTAATGATACCACAAATGGCATTAGGGAACCGAGCCGCATATTCACCCACACCAAAAGCTTTCATAGCCAGTACCTGGAACCATATAAATAAAGGTGGCTTTTCCCAAAATGGCTGATAATTTATGAAGGGCCGGAAATATTCGTCCAGAACGATCATTTCCCGAGCAATCTCAGCGAAATTGATCTCATCCCAATCAAACAAGTGAACGCCTCCTAAAAAAGGCAGGAAAAATAATGCCGATAAAATGGCTAAAGCGATAGACGTTTTGGTAGATTTCGTCATGAACCCAATTTGTGGAGCAAAGATAACAAGTATCCAATTTAACAGGATGACCAAGCCTAATTACCTTTTCAGGAAAATTACAGGGTAATCCATTTAGAAAATTGGCGCTGTAAAGCACTTAGGTCCTTAGGCATTTCTGCTTTCCAGTGCATCTTTTCCTGGGTAGAAGGATGAATGCACCATAATTCTGAAGCATGCAGAGTAAGCCGGGTTACCAGTGGGCGCTCTTCTTTGGATTTTCCTTGATGATATTTCTTGCCTTTAATAGAGGAAAGAAAAAAGGAATCTCGCTTGCCGTACACCGGATCAACCAATAAGGGGCTGCCAATGTAAGCTAAGTGTACCCGTATCTGATGTGTACGACCAGTATGTAACTGGATTTCTAGTATGGCATGATGTTTGAAACGTTCTTTGACGGTATATCCGGTCTGAGAAGGCTTACCTTTACTATGTACCATCATTCTGCCAGGTTTACCGGGATTAGCTGCAATAGGTTGATCAATTAACCCGGATTCTTCAGGAGGATATCCTTCGGTGAAGGCGAGATAGGTTTTCTTTATAGTACGAGATTCAAATTGTTCAGATAGATGCTTATGGGCTTGTTCGTTCTTGGCAAAGCACATGATTCCACTCGTGTCCCGGTCAAGACGATGGACGGTATATATCGCTTGGAACTGTTCCCTTAGGATATGCTGTAAATTGGGTAAATCGGGTTTAAATCGATCCGGAATGCTTAATAATCTGGCAGGTTTATTTACGATAACCATATCATCATCCTGGTAAAGGATACTTACTACCGAGTTTCCTGTTCTTCTCATATTTAAGCTGATTGAAATACCTCTTTCTGCGAACGTAATATTGCCAAACAATACTCTTTTGATACTGGGCAGTCATATTGGGTTGATCATTTATACTGCACTGTTCGATACATTCTATGTGCTGTTGCCGCGTCCTCAGAGTATGTCGTATGTTCGGGAAAAAAGACCAATGTGCCTTTACGATAGCTCTTACATGTAACCACTTCCGTTGGGTTAAAAACAATAAACCAGCCAAAAAATCCATACTAAGTCGTAATGGGATAAGCCAAAGTAATTTAGATATGGGCTCATTTTTTAGAATAGTGTAAAGGGTATTCCTGAAATTGAGATAGGTTTTTTGAGGCGTGTTATAGTTTAAAGTTCCGCCCCCCACATGATAAACAATGGATCGTGGTCTTACCATTATTTTATAGCCTGCTCTCTTGAGTCGCCAGCATAAATCAATCTCTTCAGCATGTGCAAAAAAAGCGGGGTCAAAACCACCAATGGAATGAAATAAACGACCACGGATTACTAGGGCGGCGCCCGAAGCCCAGAAAATTTCTTGTGTATTATCGTACTGGCCGTTATCTTTTTCTGTAATCGAAAAAATACGGCCACGACAAAACGGGTAACCAAGAATGTCAAGCCAGCCTCCGGATGCACCGGCGTATTCAAAATATTCCGTCTCGTTGAATGATTTGAGTTTGGGTTGGCAGGCAGCTATACTTTGATCGCGCTCCATAAGTTCGATGAGCGGATCTAACCAGTTAGGCGTTACCGAAACGTCCGAATTGAGTAATACATAATACTCACTTTCTACCTGAGTTAGCGCATGGTTATATCCGTCAGCAAATCCGTAATTCTTCTCTAAGGTTATCGTTTCTATTGAAGGGAAATGCGTGTGTAGAAAATGCAAAGAGTCGTCGGTGCTTCCATTATCGGCAACAACAATGGATAACTCAGGATAATCCGTTTCTTGTACTATGGGTAGAAATTTTTCGAGCCATTGCTTACCATTATAGTTGAGGATGACAACAGAAACACTAGGCTTTATCCTGGTGTCGGTCTGTATTTGCTGTTCGATGGAAGCGAGAACGGAAAGGCTAGATTTTCGGTCTAATGCCAACTGATCTCTTAGAGCATCGAGCCCGGAAAAAGCCTGATCAGCACGAATAAACTGAATAAACTGCAGTTCGAGTTTGTCACCATAGATTTCTTTGTCAAAATCAAAGATATTTACTTCTATAGTTCGATTGTGGTGTTCTTTTAAAGTGGGCCTATCTCCTATGTACAGCATCCCGCCGAACCATTGTTCTTGATGGCGAACACGGACCGCATAAATACCCGTATAAGGGATAAGTTTATGTGGGCTTTTTATTTCTAGGTTAGCTGTGGGGAATCCAATTTGGTTGCCTATCTGCTGACCATGTACAACTGTACCGGTAAGGGTGAAGGCATGACCAAGTAGACGAGCCGCTTGTTCTACAGCCCCTTCAGTAAGGGCTTTGCGAATTTTTGTTGAGCTTATAGCTATGGTCTCAATTTCTTGCTTGGGAATTTCAATTACTTGAAAATTCTTGCGTGCTCCGTGGCGTCTTAATAATTTGGTATTACCCTTTCGGCCCGCACCAAATTGGTGGTCATATCCAATAACAATGGTGTGTGGATTAAAGCGGCTTACCAAGAAATCTGAAATATATTGTGTAGCTGTTAGTTGAGAAAAAGCTTTAGTAAATGGGACAATTACAACGTGGTCAAGACCATAATTTTGTAATAGATTAATTTTCTCTTCAATGGTTGTAATGAGCTTAAGGTCATGCGGTTCTTGCTCAAGGACCAATCGTGGATGCGGATGAAAAGTAATCAGTACGCTTTCGCCTTGCATGTCCTGTGCCAGATCATGCATACGGCGAATAATCATTTGGTGGCCTTCATGTACACCATCGAAAGAGCCAATGGTTATCACTGCATTGTGAAAGGCAGGTAATTTGTTTAGGTCATTATGTACTTTCATCGCATCACAAATGTAATTAAAAGGCCGATAGACAAGTCATCATACAGCCAATGTTTTATCATGATTATTGGTCAGCGCGACGTAAAATTACAAACAACCAAAATGTATTTTGTTTTCGCATTCTGATCGACAAACTTGATCGTCCTTTGATTTGTTGTATTTTTGTCGTTGGCAAAACACAAGAGTGAAAGGAATGATGGAATCAAGTAAAATTGTAAAAGCATTAGCTGGGGTAAAGGACCCAAATACTGGCCAAGATTTGATCACAGCTAATATGGTCAGAGATTTGGATATTCAGAATGACAATGTTCGGTTTATATTGGAGTTGCCAAACCTGAATACAGAATATAAGTCTGCACTAAATTTTGCCTGTCAAGGGGCTATTCAGGCGGTTTATCCACAGGCGAATGTACATGTTCAAATGATGGGAAAAGCAGGGCAAGATCAGGGGCCTTCAAGTGCACTGCCGCATGTTAAGAATATAATTGCTGTTGCCTCGGGTAAAGGTGGGGTTGGGAAGTCAACCGTTTCAGCCAATTTAGCATTAGGATTGAAAGCGCTAGGAGCAAGAGTAGGCCTCATGGATGCTGATTTGTACGGCCCGTCTATGCCGACCATGCTAGGCCTTCAAGGACAAAGGCCCCAGGTGTCAGATATGTATGGGCAACCCAAAATTATTCCGTTGGAGGCCTATGATATTCCGGTTATGTCGATTGGGTTTATCGTGGAACCTGAACAGGCTGTCGTTTTGCGAGGCCCTCGTCTGGCTGGTATCATTAAACAGTTTATTCATGATACGATTTGGCCTGCGTTGGATTATTTGGTCATTGACTTACCTCCTGGGACCGGTGATATTCAGCTAACGCTAGTACAAACCGTTCCGATCACTGGAGCTGTTATGGTTACTACACCTCAAGAGGTTGCTGTTGCTGATGCTGTAAAAGCGATGAATATGTTCAGGCTTCCTTCGGTGAATGTTCCTATCTTGGGTGTAGTAGAAAATATGGCTTGGTTTACACCTGCAGAATTACCTGAAAATAAGTATTTTCTGTTTGGTGAGGGCGGCGGCAAGCGACTAGCGAAAATGGCACAAACCAACCTGCTGGGTCAAGTGCCTTTAGTCCAGGGAATCCGAGAAGGTGGAGATGAAGGAAAACCCGCTGTTATGGGGGGCGAAGGTATGTCTAGAGATGCTTTCTTACAGGTAGCTAAAAATGTTGCACGTCAGATTGTAGTGCGTAATGAATCCTTAGGACCAACCCGCTTGGTACAGGTTAAAGAATAACCAGATAAACTTAACTTTTTTAATCAAGCACAGGGTCTACATATAGCATTTTAATTAAAGAGAAAAGCAAAAAAAATATGGTTGTAGCAGAAAAAGAAAAACTCATTGCGCGCATTGATGCAGCCCTCGATTCCGTTAGGCCTCATTTGGAAGCAGATGGTGGGAATGTAGAAATTGTAGATGTAACAGCAGACGGGATTGTGCAAATCAAATGGTTAGGGACCTGTGTTAATTGTAGTATGTCTTTGATGACAATGAAAGCGGGTATTGAACAGTCGATTAAAGGTAAGATCCCTGAAATTGTTGGGGTAGAAGCGGTGAATGGCATAGGAAAATAATCATATGACCTACGAGCAACTTGCAGAAGAAATCAGGAGAAAAAAGTCATTCTTATGTATAGGCCTGGATTCTGATCCGTCGAGAATACCTGCGCACTTGCACCATGATCCTGATCCTGTATTCAGTTTTAATAAAGCTATTATTGATGCTACGCATGATCTGTGTGTGGCTTATAAACCGAATATTGCTTTCTATGAGGCTTTGGGGCCGCAAGGGTGGAAGACTCTGGAAAAAACCCTTGATTATATTCCCAACAGCCATTTCACTATTGCAGATGCCAAGCGCGGGGATATAGGGAATACTGCGAAAAAATATGCGCAAGCATTTTTTGAATCGATGGATTTTGATGCCATTACTGTTGCGCCTTATATGGGGCATGATTCTGTAATCCCTTTTCTGGAGTTTTCTGATAAATGGGTAATATTACTAGCGTTAACCTCAAACGCAGGAAGCACAGATTTTCAATTTTTCAGTAATGGCCCGACTCTATACCAGCGTGTACTAGAAAAATCCATGGAATGGGGTGAGAATTTAATGTATGTGGTAGGTGCTACACATCCTGACCGATTAGCTGACATTAGGGCTATTACGCCAAATCATTTTTTATTGGTACCTGGAGTTGGTGCTCAGGGTGGCAGTTTGCAAGCTGTCATTGAAAATGGGAGGTCTGCGGATGGTACTGGCCTACTCATCAATTCTTCAAGAGGCATTATTTATGCAGGAAGCGAAATAGATTTTGTAGACAAGGCAAGACAGTCCGCTCAAAAACTACAACTCGAAATGGCTCACTTCCTTTAAATCAGACAAATTCCATTGGTCTGATGGACCAACAATCCAAAGTTTAGTCATAGCATGACTTTAATGGTGCTCTCTAGAAGTTGTGCTTTTTGTAGTCAAACTAAAAATAGTTAAGTCCATTTTAAGCCTCCTCTTTAATACGAGTATAGCCGTTATTGTTGTTGGTTTTGTTGCGACAATATCTTTATATACGCTGTGAAGCCAAGCGAATACCTTTCCATGTTTACTTCTATGTAAATATTTGCAAACATCTGATTATGCTTTATGGAAAAGTGATTGCACCATAATTTTTCATAGTATTGGAATGGCCCTATCAAAACGGATAGAGCCATTTTATATAGACCGGACAAGACTGTTCTTAATTGAAATAGCCAAAAAGTAGAATTACTAACTCTCTTATAATATAACGAGCTAGCTGTCCATTACCCTACTTGGTATAATAGAAATTACCAGTTGAATTGTATCATTAGGTTAGGCGTGAAGGGAAGCATTTTGCGCTCAAATTGTTCGATGGTAGGCAGGACTTCACCTTCTTCCACATCAGGAGGAAAAATATAGGCATCAATATCGTTGATGTTTTTTCGATCGTAGATATTGAAAACCGAGAAACCGATTTTGCCAACCATGTTTTTGGCTGTTACGGTTCGGTTAATAGCAATATCCAACCGATGATAAGGGATAAGCCTCAGGTTATTAGCCTCCTCGTAATTGAGGTAATACTCTGCTTCTTCTGCGTCACCATCCATTTCTTTCATGTAGCCAGTAGGCTCCGTATAGGGAAGGCCGCTGGCATAGTGCCAACTCAAGGAAAAGTCCCATTTCTTCCAGACAAACATGTGGGTCCAGTCCAGCCTGTGCCTTTGGTCATGATTGGCAGGAAAAGGATTGCCATCGTTTATATCTGGGTAAGTGTTTTCTACCTTTGAGATAGTATAGCCTAGCCAAGAGCGATAGGAGCGCCAATTTTTCTTAAAGAGGACCTCAAGACCTTGTGCATCGACTTGGCCTGCTTCACCAAACAATTCCTCGATACTCGTATCGATATTAAGCCGCCAGAACTTCAGGTTTTCTGTTCTTCGGTTGAAGATGGTTGCATCGATCATACCATCTGCAAAGACCCATTGGCCGCCGATCGACCATTCGGTAGCGGCCAGTGGTTCAAAAAAGTCGTCTGTCATCAGCCACAATTGAGCACCCGTACCCAGATCATCGAATAACGCAGGTACTTGATATACGTACTGACGATATGTTCCAAATGTTATATGGGCAGAGAGGTCAGACGCAGTGGGTGCCCATCTAAGGGATAGCCTAGGTTGTATGCTAGTATGGCTGCTTAGGGTTTGTTCCTCATCCGTTATTGTTGTAATACCCTCGAAACGCAATCCGGCGTGTATTCGCCAGTTCTGGTTGATTTGGCCATCATAGGTTAGAAAAGCAACGGATGTGATTCCACTTTGGTCCTGACGCCCAAACTCTTCCGTTTCATCTTCAAATTCTTCTAAGAAGCGATATGTAATCTTCTGGTTTATTCTATTTATACCGCCAGTCAATCGGTGTTGGTCGCTAGGGCGCCATTCCTGTGTGAGCTGAAAAGTCTGATCAGTTAGGTTGTTATCCTGTTGAAACAGACCAAAAGGTTCATTTAGATCCCCATCAAAAGTAAACTTATGCTGAAAGCTGTACTTATATTTACTGAGGGACCAAGTGGCTTTGGTCATCCAGTTCTCATTCCACGACCTTTGGTAGTTTAGGCTATAGCCCGTATTGTAAATCTTGATATCATCTGAGGTGGAAAAACCACCCAACTCGGCATAGGTATAGTTGAGTTGGTCATCAGCAATGTATAGGCTTGCGGTTAGTCGGTCTTTATCTGAAGGGTTCATCAGCCATTTGGCATTCAAATCTTGATAGAAAAAGATAGGATCAATCCTTAAAGTTGTTTCTTCTTGGTTGTTGCGATTATCGTATAACCTGCCTTGTTGAAAAATTCCCGAGAATAGCTTGTTGTAAGTACTGCTTTGTATCAGGTCCGTATACGACCGGCGACCTGAAATCAGAATATTTGATTTTATTTTTTGGATAGGCGTTTCTGCGAACGCATGCACATTGATCAGATTCATACCTATTCCAAAAGTGGATTCTCGTGCTCGATTTGGCTGCGCTGTCAAATCAATTACACCCGATAATCGACCACCATATTGAGCACCAAAATGCCCTTTAAATAACTCTGCTTTTTCAACAACGAAAGGATTGAAAGCGCTATATAGTCCAAAAAAATGGCCACTATGATAAATTGGAATATGGTCCCAAAGGATTAGGTTCTGATCCGGCGTTCCGCCACGAATGTTTAGGCGCGAAGCGGATTCGTCTGAGGTGGAAATACCAGGAATCATTTGTAGGGATCGCAAAATATCAGGTTCGCCCCAGCCAGGTAAAGTGGGAATGGCCTGTGGCTCAAAAGTTATTTTGTTGTCCGTGCGAGTAATATCCACTAAATCCAGCGTGAAATCTGTAACAATGACTTCTGGAATATCCATTGTTTGTGGTTTTAAGCGGATTTGGAGCGCTAAAAAACGATCTAACTTTTTGGCCGATATTCGTACTGGATGATACCCTACGAAGCTGATTTCTAGGATGTCTGTCGGTTGATCAGGGATGGTCAGCGAAAAACGACCATCCTCATCTGTGGATACGCCAATGGGTTTGTCAATTATTGCTACGGTAGCATAGCTGAGTGGGAAACCAGTTGAAACGTCTATAACTTGACCAGATATATTAACCGGGCGATCCGGACGAGAAATAATAGCATATGTCTTGGGCGCAGTTTGTGTTACCATCAGATGATAAGCTTCCAAGAGGTTATTGGCTGCTTTCTCAAACGGTTGTTCATTAAATATAATATTAGCCTTGGTTTTAGGTAGAATATCAGAACGGTAAGCAAAAATTAGCCCTAACTGACGTTCCCATCCTGATACGATTTCTGCAAAAGTACAGTTTTGACAAGAATAGGTGACAAGCGTATCCTGGTTCGTTTGGCTGTATGCGTCAAAAGAACAGAATCCCAAAAATACGCTGAGCAACAAAAAATAAAGATTAGTCCTTTTCACGAATATTTACCATCTTTTGATCAGCTGAGACGGTACACAATAATTCTAAACCTCCGCAAATAGTAGCAACAGCCTGCTCTAGGTTATCGTGAAACAAAGGCCCGGTGTAAGAGCGGTTCATTATGTCATCCATTTGCACACGTACCGGATACAGTCGTTCCATCTCAGCAATAACTAAAGATAAGGGAGTATCTTGAAAGTTGGTACGACCGGTGGTCCAAGAAGGGGCATTTACGCCATCCAAAATAACTTTTAGTTGTCCATTAATGAGCGTGGCGGTTTGGTTGGCTGAGATTTCAACAGTTGCGTTGTCCGTACGAACGGTAACCCGACCTTCTAAACAGTACACTTCAAACTGGTCAGTTCTGTTACGAACGTTAAAAATCGTCCCTAAAACCTGAATTTGGCCTGGACCTGCCTCAACGATAAAAGGAATTCTCGGGTCAGATTCAACGACGAACTGCGCTTCACCAGTTAGGTTAATCCTTCGTTTTTTGTGCCATGAATTGGCATTGTAGGATATTGTTGAAACGGCATTGAGGGTAGATGTGGATCCATCAGGCAATGTTAAAGACTGGGTCTCACCAATTCGTGTTTGTACGGATTGTGATTCTGGCAAAAGAAAAAATACCCCTACTGTAATTGCAATGGCTGCAGCAGCAACCCAATACAAGGAGCGAATACGTGCCGTTCGTACAGGCTGCTTTTGCCTTAGTTTATGTAGTTCAGACCACCCTTTGATCGTATCAAATTCAGGGACATGAAGAACGTCCGCAGTCTGGATGATTTTATTCCAAGCGGTGAGATCAGGGTGACTTTCGATCTCTCGTTGCTCCTCAGGCGTTAGGTCATTACTAAGCCACCTCGCCAGCATTGTTTCATCTTTGATTGGTTCCATGATCTACGTGTTCCTTCCATATATAAAACGAAAAAGTAGGTTGTTACCCTACCATAACTATTTGGTAATTATTTCATTTTTTATTTTTGTCTAGTTGTCAAATGACCTCAATTTTTCTCGTAACGTTTGGAGGGCTTTTGACATTCTTTTTTCAACGGCCTTTTGGGATAAATCTAATCGTTCGGCAATCTCCCGATACGTTAATTGCTCGGTTCTGCTCATTAAAAAAACAACACGTTGGTTTTCCGGAAGTTGTGCCAGTGCTTGTAAAAAGTTAGTCCTAAACTCTTGTTCCCTTAATTCTTCTTCGGGCGTAACCGGACGTGATACTTTTGTTTTTTTCTCCTTAAAAGATAAAACCACTTTTTGGTGCTTAACTTGATCCAGAAATAAATTGGTAGCAACTCGATATAAAAAACCTTTAACTTGCTGAGGCTCTATGGTGTGGCAATTTTTCCACAACCTCAGAAATGCTTCCTGAGTGATATCTTCAGCTTGCTGGTTAACGGCTCCTTTAAATCTTAAAAACCGATAAATAGCCTGACTCCATGATTGGTACAGGTCACTAAAAACAGGCTCATCACAAACGTTCTTGGGCATAACTAATCCATCTGAATAATTACGTAAGAAAGGTACTGTTTTTCCTCCATTTGATGATCATGTTCAGTGTAATGTATATAGAAATAGAGTAGCTAAGCTCCATTGGTTGGAACGACTGCTGCGTATTTCAAGATTATTAACTAAGCCAAAGGAAGTTCATCAGAAGGCCATTTATTCTTAAGATGTAATTAGAGCTATTCTTTCACGCCTGCATACACATTTTTGTGTCATGCAGGCGTGTTGGTGCATGCGGTAGTTTTATGCTTTTAAGAGTGTAACGAGTTTTGCCCAAGCGGCATCATGGGCATCCTTATTAGGGCCTTCTGCTTCAGGTTGGGATCCTCGCCTCATAAATGCATGCCCAGCTCCTTCGTAGATTTCATAGCTATACGCTTGGTCATATTCATCCATGGCCTCTTTGGTGGCGTCAATGGTAGCGTTGACTCGATTATCATCACCGCCGTAGAAGCCGTAAACAGGGCAATTGATGTTTTTCAATACGGTTTTATCCTCCGGGGCAGTCCCATAAAAAACGATTGCTTTTTCTAAAGTAGGATTGTTCGTTGCGTAACGAAATGACTGCGATCCGCCCCAACAAAATCCAACAACCGATACCTTTCCTGTGGATGCAGGTAAATCTTTTATGTAGGTGAAGGTAGTATTCAGATCATGTGTAACCTGTGCGGGATCAAGGGCATAAATGGCTTCTCTGGCTACATCAGAATTGGGGAAATCTGTGGTTCGTTCGTAACCCTCAACTGTATTAGAAATTAGGTCGGGAGCAATCACTAAAAACCCTCGACTGGCGAGTTCATCCGCAAAGGAACGTGCCCAATCATTCAGCCCACGATTTTCATGAATAACAACCACAGCATCAGTTGCTTCGGACGACTCAGGATATACCACAAAGGCTTTAAAGGTACCTTCTTCTCTTTCTAATTCTATCCATTCGTGGTGTCGGGGCGAGTCGGATAGCAATGACTGTTTAGCCGTAGTTTCCTGAGTATCGGAGCGTGTAGTGCAAGAAAATAAACTAATACCTAGGATAAGTATAACTGAAATGTGTACAAAACGCATAGTTTTTATTCGAAAGTAAGATATAATCCATGTCCACCGGTCATTTTAAAAACAGGGATTAGTATAAAAACACAACTTTCGAAGTTACAATATGCTGTAGAATGCGGAACGATTATGGAGCGTATATATTCTATGAATCGTTTCCGAGAAGTAAAAATCGGTTTGAAACTTGAATCCTTACATGGGTCAAGATCGCTCTAAACGGAGTTGCGACCTACAATAAATTACCAAGTCAGTTCATCAGAAAAAGCTAGCCCTCAGCCAATACGAATGTTAGGCGAGGGCCACTTCTAAAAGTCTGAAATACGTTTATATGGTTGTAACTATAAATCCAAAAAACGAAGGAGATCTTGGTTTATACTTTTTATGGAGTCGAGGCTTTCTTGCTGAATAGCAAGCATGTGTTCTGGCGTAACTTTTGTTGCAGGGCCATGGTCATGATCATGGTCATGATCATGGTCGTGGTCGTGGTCGTCCTCAAAACCTGGAACTTCAACAATGCGTTCATTCCAGCCGGATAACCTACTTTCCAGTTTATTCCTGTCAGCTTCTAAAAGATCACCTTTTTCCAATTCTGCCTTTACATCTTTGTGCAATTTCATAGCTTCTTGATGAATAGCAAAAGCTTCTTGAAGTAAAGGGTCGATCTTATCATTAGAAGAACAACTTGCTAAAATCGCCAATGACAATACGGTAATAGTGATACCTACGTTTATCCTTTTCATAAGTCGTTTGAATAAGTTCTGTTAGTAACGCTCCCCATCAACTTGGATAGCGTCTTCTAAAATATAATTGCAATGATTAAGATCTGTCTTGTTTAAGCGAAGTATACCTTTGAAGAAGTACCGTTTGTCCATTTTTAGTTTGGCAGGAGGCTCTTCTTTAAATTGAAGCTCTAATACCGATTCAGGGCCAGCTCCCCCACAGAAAAAACAATTAGAATATGGATACCGAGAAAGTACATAGAATTGCTCTTCAAAATTGAAAGGGATAAAGTATCCCATTAAGACTACCTCTTTTCCTTCCACCGCTTTGGGACTTTCCCCAAAATCAGGAACTAACCAGTATGCTTGCAATGATTCATCATATTTTTCTGAATATTCCACGTCGGCTAGGGTTTCCCAGGAAATAGGAACAGAATTTTGCGCTTGGCCATCAAATGAGTGGAAAACACCCAAAATCAGGGCCGTAAAAATGAATTGTAGAATTTGTTTTTGCAACATGGTTGCGTTTTTGCCACAACATAGTAAATTTACGTGACAAGATGCAACTATGAGGAAGACAATATGTTCTAAAAAAATTAAATGGATAGCATTCTATGCACAATCAGCAGACTATATCTAAGTCTTTTTTGATACTGGACAGGGTGGGTATTTTGGCATCATTACTTTGTGGCATCCATTGTTTAGTGATGCCATTAGCCTTTCCTGTTTTAGCGAGTATTGGAATAAGTTGGTTGGGTAGTTGGCAGTCCGAATGGTATTTATTGGTACTTATGGTTGGAATAGCAGCTTTCTCTTTGTTGCGCAGCTATCTTTGGCATCATGGTCAAATAAAAGCTCTTTTCTGGGCCTTTACTGGATTGAGTATTTTTATCTG
This sequence comes from Saprospiraceae bacterium, assembly GCA_013214265.1. Classification (GTDB taxonomy): domain Bacteria; phylum Bacteroidota; class Bacteroidia; order Chitinophagales; family Saprospiraceae; genus DT-110. Next base: position 13,098 of record JABSSK010000029.1, read on the forward strand.
GAGTGCAAGTCAGGTTGAATCTATACAAGTTTTTCTGCGGCTTATTGGAGGTACTGCACTAGCGATAGCCCATTTTGTGAACTTTGAATTGTTACGAAAGGGTAATCAAACCGCGCAGCATACTTTCTCGGAGCGCCGTATACACGTTATCGCTATGATCGCTCTGGTTATTGGAGGTATGTTCTGGTCTTATCAACAAGCAGCATCGCACCAGCCACCAGCCAGTCGTGAAGAATTACTTCATAAAGTTTGGAATGTGCACGGATAGTAAACCATTATCCCTATCGGGATCTTAGGAAAATACACTTCTGTCAATTCATGCTTTTTGCCCCGCTTTGACTAGGCTCATGATCCCTTTATATAAATAAAAAGAACAACAAGTCAAGACCTAAGCGCTAGACTGAGGTAATACTATATTGTCATTATGGGCAGTGTTTACACTTTTAGATTTAATGACCTACTTTTTGGGAATAAAGGAAAGATAACGGTCCGTGCAGCTGCCGTGGCATTACACGCATTATTTCCATTAACTATAATATTTTATCTATTATTTCCTATGATACCCTTGGCAGCTAATTGTAGCCTTCCTCTTTGAACAGTACTGCTAGTACAAAAGCGATAGACTTGGTAATCACCAGACAGATCATCCATTTTGTTTAGCCACCAATGATATCTACGAATTCCCTTTTAAGATCATCGTATTTTTGAGTTAAAAACTGCGTCTGTTTGTGAAATGCTTTCTCAATTCTTCTTTTAGTTTTCATAATCTAGTTGATTAACCAGTTCTTATAAGCGAGTTCAACTTCTGGGTTTTTGGTTGATGCAGTCTTGCCATGGGCATATTTTAGCTTGCCTTGGGATCAAATGCAAATGGGCTTTTTCTAGTCTATTATTCCAATGAAGAGATCCTTCCTTGCCATAATCGTAAAGACAGGTTTAAACGAGAGGTTTAAATTTCTAATACGGCTCGTTAAAGCCCTATTTTTTAAAATACCTTTTTAGTCCATTCGGATGCGCCATTCTATGGGTAAGTAATTATTCATTCGGTTGGGCAGCATTTTCACCCAACCTATTCCATATTGCTTATAGGTTACCAGTTTCCAGCCTGGGGTCAGAGCAGGCCATTCTGTGATGGGTATATTCTGCTTTCGCAAAAAAGCCAAGGCTTGTGTTTTATTCATTGAGATGGTAGGTAGTGCTGGGGAAAGGCTGCTGGAAAGAGCAAGAGTATGATGTGGAATCAGATTTTTGCCTTTAATGGTACCCATGGTGATACCGGGTATCCACCGTTGTAGGGAATCTAAACGGTTAATCCAGCTTTTTGCAAAAGCAGGAAGAGCGAAATATATTCCTTTGGGATTAGTCCAAAATGACCAATCAGTATCAGCAGTTAGCCAAGAAGAAAGGATAGATATTTCGCGTTTATCAGCAGGGCGATAATAGGAGGCTTTACGTCTTGTTTTTGCTTTTTGCTTTTTTTGTTGTTTGCTGGTGCGTGTATCCTGAAGAAGGGCTATGAAGAATCCTTCACTCAAAGTTTTGTGGGGAGTAAATTGAAAGCCATACTTTGTTGATGTAATACCCCATGAGTGGGGAACATCAAAGTGGATATGTCGGAATGCGCCATGACGAATCAGCCAATCGACATTCTGATCGTTTTCTTCCTTATTATAGGTACATGTGGCGTAAATAAGATACCCTCCCGGAGCTACTAGTTGCCAGGTGTCGGCGAGTATTCTTTTTTGGCGGCTGGCACAATGTTGGACGTGCTGTAGCGACCATTCTTTTCTCGATGCGGGTTGTTTACGGAAAAGCCCTTCTCCGCTGCAAGGTACATCGGCTAGAACCAGGTCGAATACGTTCCGTAAAGGCTTAAAGTGGCTAGGGTCAGCTTGCGTGATAATCTGGTTTGGGGAGCCCCATTTGGCTATATTCTGCCTTAGGATTTTAAACCGACTGGGAATAACCTCATTGGCAATAAGAAGGCTGTTGGGTGGTAAATTATTAAGTAGTAGAGTTGATTTACCACCAGGTGCGGCACACATATCAAGAGCATATTCTATATGCTTATCTTTGAGTATGTATTGTAGCAAGTAGGCCAAAAACATCGATCCTGCTTCTTGTACGTAGTAACGGCCTGCATGGAAATGAGGGTCCAAGGTAAATGAAGGGCGTTCCGGTAAATACTGGCCCGTAGGATTCCAGAGAATGGGTTTCCCTTCAAAAAGAAGAGATTGCCCCTTATTTCGATTATAGTGAATACTGGTAGGCGGTGATGCTTTCAGAGCATGTAAGAATTGGTTCCATTCTGAATCACCCCATTCTGGACGCATTACTTCTTCAAATTCTACAGGTAATTGGTACATTCAATGCGACAAATATTTTTACAAAGGTAGCATAAAAAATGCCCAGACCTTTACAGGACTTGGGCATTTTCTCTTCTTCCGACTACACCGTCGGTATAATCTTTTAAAAGTAGACAATGTTAAATTAAACTAACCGGGGAAATCAGGTAATGTTTATCCTACTAATTAATCGAGTGATTTATGTTCAAAAGGGAATTATATTTTGGGTTTTGGGTATAAGATGCTGCAAATAACATAATTAAATAGGGTCAAGTCAATACGCATTTTGATGTATTTTGCTTTTTCTTGTTGTCATAAAGTCATAGGGCTACTTTCAAAAGGGATAAGGCGAGCAGTCTGTGGCTTGCTGAGATACCGCTGGATTAGTCGGCGAGTTTCAGGATTTCCAGGATAGATCTGGATTGCATTCCGCAAACTGGTCAAGTCACCATGGAGTTGATCTTTATCGAGAAATCCAAACCCACAATAATTACCATGCTCAATTAATACTACAGATACTTCCTCCGTATGTCGACCTTGGTCTATTATAAAAAAGTCTTCTTCAAATATAGTAGTTAAGCGTTGAATAGCAGATCGTGCCCGGCGGTTATAGCTTTCTGGGTTTTCTTGGTGAAGACACGCTCCTAGGCAATGCTTGAGATGAAATTGAAAGCAGGCACCGCTCCGGCGATGCGATTGAGTCAGGCTGCCACACAACTGGAACTTGTCAACTGCTCGGGCTAATGCATTTTTTGCGTGACCAAGCTTAGGGTATTCTGATAGAACTTGCAATTGTCGGCGGCGAGCCGCTGTTACTTGGTCGACGTTCAAACAGATATAGCCGTCATCATTTACCCAGTGGTGTATAACGTACGGAAATTGTCGCACCTTTTGTGCCCTATTTATGGGTGGGCGTAGTCGTTTTATTTCGTGGCTTTCCAATAATAAAGCGACAAGCTCATTTCCGCATAAGGTAAAGGTGATGTCGTGCACATATTTTTGAAGTTTACGAGCCTTTTCTGTTTTCTGTGCAAAATGCTGGGCCACTCGCTTTTTAATATTAATACTTTTACCGATATATACCACGTCTCCCTTGGGATCATGGAAGTAGTAAACCCCAGGTTCTTCCGGTAAATTATGAATAACTTCTAAGCTGATATTTTGTGGGAGCAGTGCTTCTTTGATACCTAAATTGATTAAATCCTGAGCTTCTTTTTCTTGTGATTCAGAGGATAGGAGCCGGTGAAGTAGCTCAGTGGTTGCGGCAGCATCACCCATAGCCCGGTGGCGCGCTTGGGTGCTGATGCCCAAGTTATGACAAAACTTTCCTAAACTGTAGGAAGGCAGACCCGGAAAAGCTTGGCGGGATAAGCGTACTGTACAAAGTTGTTTGCGGGTGTACGTGAAACTAAGACGTCGGAATTCTTCACGTATAAAACTGTAGTCAAAACGAACATTGTGCGCTACAAAGATAGCACCTTCAGTCATCTCCACAACCTTGCGAGCAATCTCGTAAAATTTTGGGGCATCAGCTACCATCTCCTGGGTAATACCGGTAAGTTCGACAATGCCGGCGGGGATGTAGCATTCTGGATTGATCAGGGATGACCATCGATCGAGTATGGTATGGCCATCCGTAAGCACAATGGCGATTTCTGTAATTCGACTTCGGGAAGCTCGACCGCCTGTCGTCTCAATATCAACTAGCGCATAAGTTTGAATTTTATTGGCCATAATGCTTACGCTCAAAAAGATTACTACAATTTTTACCTGAGTACTGTTATTATTGTCTAAGAATCAATGTACAAGTTAACAAAATATGGCAGACATGAAACAAAATCGTGTAATTTTGTATCTCTTTTTTACTACAATTTGGATGGCTTTGGGGTCGTGTCAAGCGCCATCTATATCTGATTCTGAAGGTGAACAGCCTGCTGCCAAGGGTATTGATTTGCAAATGGGTGCGGAACAAATCGGATCCTATCTACCCAAACTTCGTGGAAAAAAGGTTGGTTTAGTCGTAAATCATACATCAAATATTCGGGATGTACATTTGGTTGATTCCCTGCATAACCTCGGCATATCAATCGTTCGGATCTTTGCTCCCGAGCACGGTTTTCGGGGTGATGCCGATGCTGGAGCCCACATTAGTGATGGCAAAGATATTACTACGGGTGCACCGATCATATCGTTGTACGGATTGAATAAAAAACCGAAGCCAGAACATCTGGAAGGCGTTGATGTAGTGGTTTATGATATTCAGGATGTAGGGGCGCGGTTTTATACCTACATATCCACCATGTCTTATGTGATGGAAGCTTGTGCAGAATGGGGGGTTCCATTCATGGTTCTGGATCGGCCCAATCCCAATGGCCATTATATCGATGGGCCTGTACTTGATCCGGAATACAGTTCCTTTGTTGGCCTGCATCCTGTTCCAGTTGTACACGGTATGACGGTTGGGGAGTATGCACAAATGGTCAATGGAGAAGGATGGCTAAAAAATGGATTAGAGGTAGACCTAACCGTGGTTCCTTGTGCGGGATATACCCATCAGTCACCTTATAATTTACCTGTTAAGCCTTCTCCTAATTTACCTAACATGCGGTCCATATACTTATATCCTTCTCTTTGCTTTTTTGAACCGACAAGCATTAGTATCGGACGAGGAACGGATAAGCAGTTTCAAGTCATTGGTACTCCAGAAGCTACCTTTGGAGATTTTCACTTTATGCCTATACCCAAACCCGGGGCCCAAAAACCCAAGCATGAGGGGCGGGATTGTGTAGGCTTAGATCTTACCGGATTGTCCCCCGAGTCCATTCGGACTAAGGACCGATTAGATCTATCTTACTTGGTAGAGGTGTATAATAGTATGAAAGACAAAGGGGCCTTCTTTACCTCCAATTCGTTCTTTGATAAACTGGCAGGCGGTGCTGGCTTGCGCCAAAAATTAAGCGCAGGACAATCAGAAGCGGAGATTCGCGCCTCTTGGCAAAACGACCTCAAGGCATATGATGAAATGCGCCAACAATACTTGTTGTATCCAAAATGATTCGCATGGATTGCCTAATGAAATGCCCAATTAGGAAGTCATATTCCTAATAGCAGCGACTAGTATATCCAAATCTTTTGTAACCGTATACACATTAGGTGTTATCCGCACGCCGTTTATGTTTTCCCATTTGATGGCAACGGTGTGAATCTTATATTTATTAAACAATTCATTGGCAACTTTATTGGGGTCTTTACCTGCTATGCGCAACAAGGCAATAGCACCACTGTACTTGGGGTGCATCGGGGTCTGAAAGTCAACACCTGGAAGGTCTACGACTTGTTCTGCCCAATAATTCTTCAAATAATGCAGGCGCTTAGCCTTTCGTTCAGAGCCAATCATATGATGGAAGTCGAGGGCCTGACCTATAGCCTGTTCCACAGCAAAAGAACGGGTGCCTAGATGTTCGAACTTTCGGATATTGTCCGCTTCCGGATCGGGGCTGGCCATGAGTGGATACAGGTTCTTGATTTTCTCTTTCTTTACATATAGGAGTCCTGTTCCAAAGGGTGCACAAAGCCATTTGTGCAGACTGGTACCAAAATAATCGCAATCCAGATCCGGAATATTATAGTCAAGATGAGCGAAAGAATGGGCTGCATCCACTAAAACATCAATACCTCTTTTACGTGCTTCGCTGGCAATAGCCGCAGCAGGTAAAACCTGACCACACCAATTGATGAGATGGGTGATGTGTACAACCTTGGTTTTTGAGGTGAATGCCTTGGTGAATTGCTCCACAAAATAACCATCATCTTCACGCGGAACTTCTAGGTTTATCCATTTCAGGACAATACCGTCCCGGTGCGCACGTTGTTTCCAGGCATTGATCATATTGGGGTAGTCTTGTTTGGACAGGACCACCTCATCTCCTGCTTGGAGGCGTAAGCCAAAAATGATGGTTTCTAGCGCTTCAGAAGAATTACGATTGATGGCAAGTTCTTCCGGACTAGTGCCGGCGAGTTCAGCCAGGCGTCGACGCAGTGGTTCACGTCCTTTGTCCAGCACGCGCCACATATAATAAGAAGGCGCTTCATTGCTTAACTGATTGTATCGCTCAACCGCCTGCTGTACAACTTTTGGTTGTGGGCACACGCCACCATTGTTTAAATTAATTACAGTGGGAGAAACGGTATAAGCATTTTTAACTTGATACCAGAACGTTTCATCTGTAATGCTATCGTTAAGAGATTGGGACTGAATTCGTTCCCATTGGGTAAGAAAGTTTTTTCCCGCAAGGGAAGAAAACCAAGGAGTGGAGAGACTTAATCCGGTCAGGGTAGTCATGTGCTGAAGGAAGCGGCGGCGGTTGTTCATAATCCAGCGTGTTAATTGTTCTTAAGTTAGACAATTTTGGCTAGATCTGGGGCATTTGCTTCCACTATTTGGTGTTGCTGCAATTAAAAAAATGGAGGTAAAGGATAGGCCGTAATATGTTCGACATAGGGTATTTAGCTCAACAGAATCGCCGCTTCTCTTTTGATGGCTAAGAAAGCAGTATCCAATGCCAGTGTACCTCGTTTTTGGATAAAGGCAAGTAGTTGGTTGCCAAATTCACGGCCGGAGGCATCGGGTCCAGTTGCTTCGATGGTTAGGCTTAGCATTTGAACTGCGTTGTCTCGTGCTAAACCAATAATTTCCCACAATTTTGGGCTGACGTATACTTGCTGAGTGATATTATGTTCGTATTCTTGCTGAATGGTGGTGAGCATAGCAAAGTGTAATTCTCGGGCTGACATACCGTCCTGGCGAACGCGCACCAGCAAGCTAGGTAAGTTGATACGTTCACATAGTAAGCTAAGGCGTTCGTAGGCTTGCATTTTCATGGGGATAACCTGTTGGCGCCTTTCCCCCTGCAACTCCATTGATTTCAAATCGAGCTGTCGGTTGAGATATTCCATAATAACCATCCGTACCGTGAAAAACACAACTAAAGCAGGTACGGTGAGTTTTACAATTTCAAGAATGATTTCCAGCCATTTGGGCATTTTGCTATTGTTTTTGTGAAACCCTATTGTAAAAGTAGGCGGTAATTTACTTTTTTTCCAACAGTTTGTACCTTTGAATCACAAAGAGAGCGCTAAAAACTAATTTTAGTAAGAAGCTGTTTAGTTGTAAATAACATTTGAAAACGAGTAATCAAGATATGAGCCAAGTGAATACGGATACTTCTCCGATAACGCTAACGGAGGGGGCCCGCAAACAATTACTACGCATTAAGGCTGAGCAAGGTATTTCTGATGACCATGGACTACGGGTAGGGGTTAAAGGTGGAGGATGCTCAGGGTTTTCTTACATCCTTGGGTTTGATGTAGCTAAAGAAAACGATTCGCAATATGATCTGGATGGTCTTCAGATATTGATGCAAAAAGCGCATACTATGTATTTGGTTGGTATGCAAATTGATTGGGTTGAAGGTTTAAATAACCGAGGTTTTTCCTTTAATAATCCAAACGCATCGGAAACATGTGGTTGTGGTACTTCTTTTTCGGCATAATAGCCCAAAAGCAGAATATAAAACGGAAAGGCTGCCCTAACTCAGGGCAGCCTTTTTTGCTGGTAGCTTTCGCAAAAGAATAATTTTACATTACCTTTCCAATTCTATTTGCTGTTTAATCAATTTTAGGTATGAAAAAACTATACAACAATTTTCTAAAAACGTGTACGGTTATATTAGCGTTTTTAATCCCAAGCATGGGTATTAGCCAGAATTTCACCCTAACGGTGGATATGCCAGGTTCCGTGGCTGGATCTTATGATGTCCAGTTGGCTGGGTTTGGACCAACATTGTGCTCGGTTGATGCACTAAGCGGTAGCTTTGACATCATAGTAGATGGTGCTGGTGGTACCTTAGCATGCG
>JABSSK010000290.1 GCA_013214265.1 Saprospiraceae bacterium
GATCATGGCCGGTCAGTTGATGCTGTCCTTATCGATATTGATTGTTTTACACGAGATGGGACATTTCTTTCCAGCTCGATGGTTTGGAACCCGGGTAGAAAAATTTTATCTCTTCTTTGATCCGTGGTTTTCACTCATCAAGTACAAAAGAGGCGATACAGAATACGGTATTGGTTGGCTACCCTTAGGAGGATACGTCAAGATTTCAGGAATGATTGACGAAAGCTTTGACAAGGAGCAAATGCAAGGAGAACCTCAGCCATGGGAGTTTCGCTCCAAGCCTGCTTGGCAACGGCTTATTATCATGCTAGGAGGTGTGACCGTAAATTTTATTCTTGGTTTTTTACTCTATGGTTTGGTCCTATTTGTATGGGGTGAGGAATATTTGCCTTCCGCAAACGTTACGGACGGTATATATGTTGATTCCTTAGGTATGGAAATGGGCCTTCAGGATGGCGATAAAATACTCGCCATCGACGACAAAGTATTCACCCGATTCAATGACCGTACCTTAGTACGCGAAATCATTATAAATAATGCGTCGGCATTAACCATAAATAGAGACGGTCAGGAGCAAGTACTGCCCATCGATAAAAGGTTTACCCAATTACTATCCAGCCGTGACAACCAAGACAAAGCGATTTTTGGTCCTCGTTTTGCTTTTCATGTAGAAGAAGTAGGTTAAAAAACACCTGCCAAAGATGCTGGATTAGAAGTAGGTGATCAGATTATTTCTATTGACGGAGAGTCCACCCCATTCTATCATGAGTTTGCGCTAGCAACTAACGAAAAAAGAGGAAAAACGATCGCTGTGGGTCTTATCAGAAATGGTACCGACTCCCTTTCTCTCGATCTGGTTACTACAGAAGAGGGCAAAATTGGCGTAATCGCCCGCAGCCCATTCGCTCTGCTGGGAACTGAACGAATCAACTATTCCTTATCGGAAGCCATCCCTGCTGGATTTACCGAAGGGTGGTCACTCCTGAACGACCAATTCAAAGCATTTGGCCAAATGTTTCGGGGGAAAATCAAAGCCAAAGACTCCTTAGGTGGTTTTGGCTCTATAGCATCTATGTATGGTAACCAGTGGATATGGGAACGATTCTGGCGTATGACCGCTATCTTATCCCTCATCCTAGCGTTTATGAATCTACTACCTATACCCGCACTGGATGGAGGTCACGTCATGTTCTTACTCTATGAGATGGCTACAGGTCGTAAACCAAGCGATAAGTTTATGGAGTATGCTACCATGATCGGTTTTATCTTGGTCCTGGGCCTTGTACTTTATGCTAATGGACTTGATTTTCTGCGTGCATTTTTCTAAGATGCAAATGCATTTATGAACGCTGACACCTATGGAATCAAAAAGGGTAAAATATTTTGTTTTTCAACAAAAGTTGATAAATTTGCCACCGCACTAATCAAAAGGGGTTAGCTAGCAAACAAAAAATATGCCGAAGTGGCGGAATTGGTAGACGCGCTGGATTCAAAATCCAGTGGTAGCAATACCGTGCGGGTTCGATTCCCGCCTTCGGTACTTTCAGGCGAAAGCCTTATTAGAGGGGTACTTGTGCCCCTCTTTTTTTACTTGTCTTTCTTTGCCGAAGTGGCGGAATTGGTAGACGCGCACGTTTCAGGTGCGTGTGCCTTCGGGCGTGGGGGTTCGAGTCCCCCCTTCGGCACTTTTTAGGCCCGTATAGCTTTAAGCTATGCGGGCCTATCTTTTTCTAGAAGTAGCAATAATACCCATAAAAGGTGTATGCTTCCTTTATTTGCCATTGGCCTAATGTACAATACATTGGTATTGGCTTTAGCTATTTATTCTCTGCCCAAATGAGTCCGTCTTCCAGATTAGGCAGCATAAATCGCTTAGTAGACGGAGGTTGATAGAGCGCTTGAAACAAGCTATCCGCACGTCGAGCAATATCTGGTTCCTCCAATAATAGATTTGCTTCCTCCAACGAATCTGTTTCCATATTGTATAAATATAGAGCCGACCGGTCAGGGTTTCTGATATTATCCCGAATCAGTTTCCATGGTCCCTGACGGATCGCTACCTGACCCCCGTATTCCGGAAAATACCAGATTTTATCCTCCTGGACACTCTGGTCATACTCCATTTCAGTACCTAATAAGGCTGGCAAAAAGGAGTGTCCCAGATTAGTTGGGGGCAAATCATATCCCAGTAAATCCGAAAAGGTGGCCATCAGATCATATTGTACAGCTACGGTATGAGACTGTGACCCTGCCGGAATTTGTGCTGGCCAACTGGCAATTAGAGGAACCCGTATTCCGCCTTCACGCACAAATCCTTTTCCATAACCGCGATCACTACGAAAAGGACCTCCACTTTTAAAATGTTGTGTATCCGCACCGCCCGTAAAGGTAGGACCATTATCTGAAGTGAATAAGATTAATGTATTTTCGTATTCACCCGCCTCTTTCAATTGTTCTACCAAAGCACCAACCATCTCATCTAAATATGTAATCATAGCAGCATAGGTGGCTCGTGTATAGGGAGTTGGAAAATAACCAGAGCGCCCCGGATAAGGCTCTTCTGGACCGAATTTTTCCCGGTAATAATCGATCCAACGTTGTGGTGCCTGTAAAGGTAAATGCGGGATAGGAGTTGCCCAATACATAAAGAATGGCTCATCCGCTCCTTCCTGCTTTCGCAAAAAAGATTGTAAGGCAGCAAAGGTCGCCGTAGGTGCATAAACAGAATCCTGAAAAGGAGCATATAAGCTCAAATCAGTGGAATCTGCACCTTTAGCTAATGCCGTATGTGGTGGTAATGTATCATTACCCAATAGTACCCGCCTTTCGTTTTCGTACATATGCACCGGATACAAGGTATGCGCAATACGCTGACAATTGTATCCATAGAAATAATCAAATCCCATTTTGGTCGGAATCGAGCTCGTATGTGGAGCACCAAGCCCCCATTTACCAAACATAGCCGTTCGATAACCTATTGATTTAAATGCCCGGGGAAGAGTCATCATGGTATCCGGCATAGGATATTGCCCTTCCAAAGTGGAATCATTAACCATGGCCCGATAATCCCAAACAGGACCACGACTAGCCCACTCATTATTTCCCCGGATAAATGCCTGAGCCGTATGCTGACCCGTTAGTAGGGCATATCTGGCTGGTGCGCAAACAGGAGAACTCGTATAGAACCTACTAAACTTTCGGCCCGCTGCCGCCAACTCATCCAGATTAGGCGTCTCAATACGTTCCTGCCCATAGGCACCCAGTTCTCCGTAACCTAAATCATCAGCTAGAATGAGAATTACATTAGGTGGATCCCCATCAAAATTTTTATTTTCCGTACAACCACTAAGTGTAATAAAAGCCGTTAATGCGACCCACAACCATACCTTTTTCATAGTAATCCAGGTTAAATATTAAATAGATTAGTTAATCTCATAGCAAGTAATTTTCCTGTACCCAGCTATGTAAATCAACTTTATCGTTTAATTTAATTAGAAATCTGGATATCCATCAAAATATCGAAAGAACGATATGCATAAATCCTTAACCACCATACTCATCTTCATCGCTGCGTGCCTCAATCTCAGCATCATGGCAGTAGGTCAAGATAAGAAATGGGCGAACAACCCCTTAACACAAAGCCATATCCTAAGAATGCCAGACGAACGAACAGCCATCTGGTTGACTCAGTATCAGATCGGAATCGTTCCCGCAGTGGATACCATCCCCACTTCCACTCCAATAAAAAGTTTTCCTACACTGGTGCTCTACCAACGTTGGCTATCCCAAGACACGTACGATTCTGAACAAGACAGCAGCCCAAAATCCAACAAAAAAGATGGTTTCTATGAGCGTACCTTCCAAGATCCGGTAAGCCAGCAACTGGTTATCAGTTACGAAAAAATGATTACCGATGTGGAGTGGAGAGGTTTCCTAGACACTGACAAACAATTAGAGGTATTCTATAGCCCTACTCTAGCTCATTTTTCCGAACCATCCTTCAGGCTTTCGTGGAATGAGATCGACCAACCGCGAGCCATCGGATATGCGCACAAAACGGAACACCACCAACCAGAAAGCTATAAAGCTTTTCACTGGTACAAAGCATATCCTTTCTGGCAACAAACTATGGATACTCTGCAAGCCAACCACCCTACCCTATCTCCTCAGGATATCTATGCCTATGATCATAACGAAGAATTATCAAAAGTACTCATCCAAAACTGGCCTTTCCAACGAAGTCAAATCCTAATAGATGCCCTTACTGATCAAGGCCATCCTGTATTTGCCATGGTCAAAGGATTGTACCTACAACACGAAAGATTACATAAAACGGGAAAGTTGCCAACCAAAAACCAGATTCAAAAAGTCGTACAGCAAGCTACGGATCTAGAAAAAACAAACGACATTCAATCCTTAGAAAAACAGTTCTCTTATTTCTTCTATCACATCCATGGGCCTTTACTTTCCCCTTGGCTCGTCCAACAAGCGAAGCGTTACAACAAAGACTATAACACCTTAGTACAATCGCTACTCCTAAAAAGTATGCTCTTCTCACCTAACATCTGGATAAACCGTTACCAGAGTAATCCGGAGGATATGTTGAACAGGATAGAAAAAGATTATGGATATCAATTAATCAAACATATCCTGATAACAACACGACAGCAGCTTAACAAACAATACCTTACCAAACGCACCAACCAACAAGAACTCCTGCAAAAGTATGCACGCCAACAGGTTTATGATGCCACCACTCCTATTACTGGTGCTTTATTTCAGGTACCGCTTGATTACGATCAGCAATCGTTAGCCATCCGATCCAACAATTTTATTCCTGGCATGCACGGTGCGTTTATTATTGGCGCACAACAGGCAGCTACAGGTATTCTTTTACAATGTCAGGCGGATGGAGAAGCAGGAAGATGGGAAGCTAATCGAACACCAGTATGTAGCCTGATTTTTCCATGGGCCAATATAATCAGTCTACTGGATCGTGCCTACCCCATAGAATAAACGCAACGAATGCACATTTATCCAATGGGCATTTGTACATAGATCAAACTAAGACACCTCAGTAGAAGACGGTTTTAAGCCTTTAAGCCGAAACCTAAAACCTATTACTGCGTTCCTGGTATACACTCTGAGTACGGGCAAAATTTACATGTACACCAATTTCTACAAACACTAAATTAATTCTGGCAGAACGGGGTGAGGTCGATATATTTAAATCGTCACCATCAATATTATCCGGATCGAAAACACCGTTCCCGGTAAACGAAATTTCCCATTGTTCGGTATCGGAAGCATCAAAAAACGCTGCTTCTCCACCCAACATATACTGAACGCCAGCGTGTATTCCAACCCCACTATCAAATTCAAATAGCAAACCACCACCACCGCCATAGGTAAAAATCCAATCACTCAAATTATTGATCGACGTAATCAAATCATCTTCATCACTTTCTTGAAAGAACCCGTTATCAGAACGATCGAATACTCTGGTGTCCGTAGATAACCGACGAAAACCAACTGCGCCCTGAATGTAAGGTTTGAAAAAAGGGTTATCGGCTACTACTCGTACCATTGCTTGCCCATGCAAAATACTGTTGGTTGAACGGATCTCCATGGGTATGCGTATCCGATCAATAATGAAACCACCCTGACTAATGTTAATATCAATAATTTCGTCATTCTGTGTACGACCATACTCCATATAACCACCACCAAAGCCAACCTGTAAGGCATCCGTTGTTGGTAGGATAGATAGAAAATAGTTTGCAGAAAAACCTATACCAACAGCATCATTTTGGTAAGCAAAATCACTGGCAGGAAACCCTAATGCCAAGTTTGCATTCAAATACGAACGTTGACCGAAACCCAAGCATAGGCAAAGAACAGAAAATGATAGGGATAGGATTAGCTGTTTCATACGTGTAATTTTTTTTCAAAATACAACGATGAAACCAAACCAAAAATAATCCAAAAAAGATTAGTACATATTCCCGCATAAAAAAGCGTCATT
>JABSSK010000291.1 GCA_013214265.1 Saprospiraceae bacterium
GGCAAATGAGGCAACAAAACCTAAAATGCCAATCAGGACAATGCGGGGATTTATCAGGATAGCTGCTTGGATTAAATCGGCTTCGTGTTTTGCTACAACCGTTTCGCCTAAGGTACGATTGAGCGCTGATTTATATTGAAGGTCGTTCTGATAGAGCATGCCCAGTATTGGTTCCAGATCGTCACGGTTAATTTCTAAAGGAAGTTCCGCTACTTGTTCTTGATCCAACTGATAAGTAGCTTGTTGGAAGCCCCAAGCAGCCAAGAGTAGGCTTATCGTTACGCCTAATAGCCCAATGACCAGTAAAGACTTACGGCCGGTTCTATCAATAAGAACCATAGCGATTAGGGTGCCAATGACATTTATAATGCCCACCCATACAGCTTGGGCAAAAGCTGCATTACGTCCCACTCCTGATTGCTCAAAAATTGAAGGTGCATAAAAATATATGGCATTTACCCCGGTAATTTGTTGTAGTATACCAATGATTAGTCCAATCATAAGGACAGTACGGAAGGCAGGTTTGCCCAAATGAATTATCCGTTTAACTAACGTTTCTTTTTTACTTTCCGCTTGACTGGAAGCCAGTATGGATTCCTTTAGTGCTTCAATATCTTCATGGGGGGTTATTTGGTGAAAGACCCTTTGGGCTTCTTCTGTACGTCCCTGAATGAATAGCCAGCGAGGGCTTTCGGGTATTCGGATCATGAGTAAAGAATACAGGATTGCCGGTAACATTTCAATACCAAGCATCCAGCGCCAGGTATCCGTATCGATCCCTAAGGATGATACCCAGGATATATCACTTTGGCTCACGGACAAGAAGTAATAATTACTGAAGTAAGCAGCAGAGAACCCCAGAACAATGTTTAGCTGATTAATTGAGACTAGGCGACCTCTAAGATGTGAAGGGGCCATTTCTGCAATATATATTGGTGCTAATATCAGGGAAGCACCTACAGCTAACCCTCCAATCAGTCGTGCTAGAATCAGCACGTTAAAAGTAGGGGCTAATGCTGATCCTAATGCTGAAAGAGCAAACAAAAAACCGGTTAGTAATAATACGGGCTTTCGCCCCCATCGGTCACTTAGAGGCCCTGCGGTTAACATAGCCAATGTACTGGTGAGGGTTAAAGAGGCCACGGCCCAACCTTTTTGTATAGCGTTTAGATTAAATTCAGGAACTATAAAACTGGTAACACCTGAGATAACCGAAGCATCGAACCCAAAGAGGAATCCGCCTAATGCTACGATTATGGCAATTTGTGTGCTTTTATTCTTAGCTGGTTTCATCGGCTCAAAGTGAATGCATAAATCTTTTGACTCAACTGTTGAAATATAACTTAATTGAGAAGTAAAAAAGGAAACAAATTTTCAATGAAGTAAAATTGACGTATCGGTGGCGAATGGTTGTAGAAGTCAGAAATATTTTATTTATCTGCGTTTAGCGCATAAATTATCTTACTCTTTTACGTAATTTAAATAGTGACGTAATAATGAAGGGGATATGTATTTGTTAGGATATGATGTAGGTAGTTCTTCTGTGAAAGTGGCTTTAGTTAATGCGCTTACCCATGAGGTAGTCACTTCGGTTCAGTATCCTGAGCAGGAATTTGACATGATTTCCAGGCAAACAGGTTGGGCAGAGCAGCATCCTGAAATGTGGTGGCAGGCGATGCGAATGGCTACTCATGCATTACTGAAACAGTGTAAGGTTAAAGCTTCGGTTATTTCTGGTATAGGGTTGAGCTATCAAATGCACGGACTGGTTCTTATTGATAATGAAAAGCAGGTGATCCGACCTGCTATTATCTGGTGCGATAGTAGGGCCGTTGCCATTGGTGACCATGCCCTTGAAACCCTAGGGGAAAAGTATTGCTTTGAGAACTTGCTTAACGTTCCGGGTAATTTTACAGCAACCAGGTTGCGATGGGTTCGAGACAATGAACCCAGAAATTTTGATCGGATATGGAAAATTATGTTACCTGGTGACTATCTGGCGATGCGAATGACCAACGCATGTACTACGACCGTCCCGGGTCTATCCGAGGCCATTCTCTGGAATTATAATAGCCATTTACCTGACCCCGCAATGATGGCGTACACGGGAATCTCCCAGATATGGTACCAACTTTTGGTTCTCAGGGAAAGTTGTCGGTTAAAGCAGCTGATGAGTTGGGTTTAAAACCAGGAATTGAAGTGGGCTATCGCGCTGGCGATCAACCTAACAATGCACTTTCTCTTAATGTATTACACCCAGGAGAAATGGCAGGAACGAGTGGTACTTCAGGCGTTTTGTACGGTATTGTTGATCAGCCAATTTACGATCGAAAAGGCCTCACAAATACTTTTTCCCATGTAAATTATACCCCGGATGCCAACCGATTCGGACTACTCCTCTGCCTGAATGGGGCAGGTATACAGTATAGCTGGCTAAACCAAGAAATGGGAAGAGCAAGTCATACGTATAACGATATGGAACGAATGGCCGCAACAGTTCCAGTTGGTGCCGAAGGAGTAAGTATTCTGCCTTTTGGAAATGGTGCCGAAAGGATGTTTCATAACCAGACACTTCGTGCCCATTTGCTGGGGTTGCAGTTTAATCGGCACCGACGTGCCCACTTGTATCGCGCTGCACTGGAAGGCGTTGCTTTCTCCTTCGTTCATGGTGCTAGGCTATTACAGCAATTGGGGTTGACTATTGATATCATACGGGTGCCCCAGGATAATATGTTCCAGTCCGCAATTTTTTGTCAAACCATATCCACCCTCTTAGATTGTCAAATTGACATTGTGCCTACCACTGGTGCAATTGGTGCTGCTCGAGCCTCGGGTGTGGCTGTGGGGTTTTATGAAGATGTGGAAGAAGCCCTTCAGTCGGTTAAACCTAACGGGACATTCCATCCTAATCCTCAAACAACCAGTTACAATCAGGCCTATCAGGCTTGGCAAGACCGCCTTCATAACTTTTTATATCCTACTAATGGAGAAGGTAGCTCACTCGAAATTAAGGATAAAGAGACCAGCGAATTAAGGGCGCATTTGGAAAAGAAACAAAAAGAAGTAGCTAGGCAGTCCCTTCTACTCCATACCAAAGATGATCTCATTCGGGAGAGTATCTCCATTATGGTAGAGGCAGAAAAAGGCGAACTGGATAAAAATACTTTTCGTAAACTCCGACTCAAACTGGAAGATAATTTGCATAGCCTGGATAACTGGGCCACTTACGTAAAGATCTAACCAATCGGCAGTATTGCTATAACGCGTTGACGGTTCATTTTTTCGAACGGTTAAAACAAGATTATCCGAAGCTCTCATTTACCGATATAAAACTATGTGGTTTATTGCGACTACATTTAACAACCAAAGATATTGCCCGACGCCTTAACTTATCCGTACGTGGTGTAGAAACGAGAAGGTATCGCTTACGCAAAAAATTAGACCTGGGAAATCAAATTTCCTTGATCCGCTTTTTAGAAGACTATGCCTGACGTATTATTGGCGTAGTTTGCTTGTTTTGGTGGCGAATAGATGCAGTGTCGAGTAAGGGCAAATATCCTTTTCTTTTTATGATATTACCATCGGTTATGGTTTTAATTTCTTAAGAAAAGCTGGAAAAGCGTGCAGTTCATTGGAATTGATTTGGGCAGTTCTTCCATAAAGGTAGCTGTCGTTGATGGTGAAACCCAGTCGACGGTTGCTGTTTGTAGGTTTCCTGAACAGGAAATGGAGATTCAGGCTCCCGAGCCATTGTGGGCAGAGCAGGACCCAGAACTATGGTGGAAAAGTATGCAATCAGCTATTCATCTTGTACTGCAGGAGCCTGGTGTGCACGCTCAGGATATAGCCGCGATCGGGATAGGGTATCAGATGCACGGATTGGTCCTTTGTGGTCGGGATGGTGAAGTATTACGTCCTTCCATTATTTGGTGTGATAGTCGGGCTGTATCATATGGAAATCAGGGGTATGCATCCTTGGGGTCGTCCTATTGTAGGAAGCACCTATTAAATAGCCCTGGTAATTTCACCGCCTCAAAAATGAAATGGGTCATAGAGAATGAACCACATATTGCTGATCAGGCTGAATTTCTTTTTCTACCAGGGGATTATCTTGCATTCCGTATGACTGGTACACCAAGTACAACAATCAGTGGTTTATCAGAGGGTATTATGTGGGACTTTAGTACACATACGATTGCTCATGATTTATTATCCCTGTATGGAATCGGTGACAGTCTTATTCCTGCTATTGTTCCGAACACGGGAATGCAAGGGGTCCTAACCTCATACGCAGCTGCGGAACTAGGCCTGCCTGCTGGAATTCCCATTACCTATCGTGCTGGAGATCAGCCCAATAATGCTGTCTCATTAGGTGTACTCAACCCCGGGGAGGTAGCAGCGACTGGTGGAACGTCGGGCGTAGTATATGGTGTAGTTGATCAAAATACGACTGACCCTTCTTTTCGGGTCAATACATTTGCGCATGTTAATCATTCAGAAGCCATTAAAAGACTTGGTGTTCTTTTATGTATAAACGGAACAGGTATCCAATATAACTGGCTAAGGCAGCATATGGGTGGTAGTCAGTTCTCCTATGATCAGTTGGAACATAAAGCATCTGTAATATCAACGGGTGCGGAAGGACTTTCACTTTTTCCGTTCGGGAATGGTGCCGAAAGAATGCTAGATAATCAAGTGTTAGGTGGTGCTTGGCACGGACTTGACTTCAATCGCCATGGTCTTGGGCATGTTATTCGAGCAGGACTGGAAGGTATCGCTTTTTCGTTTATTTATGGTATGGAGATAATGAAGGCTATGGGGGTTAATGTAGCACATATACGAGTAGGTAACGATAACTTGTTCCGATCCAGTATTTTTTCCAACACAGTCGCTCAGGCTATGAGCAGTACCATTGAGGTAGTTGAGACTACTGGAGCTGTTGGTGCAGCTCTGGCTGCTGGTCATGGTTTAGGTTATTATTCATCATTAGAAGAAGCCACCCAGAAAAGAAAATCTGTTCTTATGTTTTCACCGAAGGGTATGAATACGGAAGTATTGGCGACGTATCAGCATTGGAAATCGCTACTAGACAAGCAATTAGCACATACATAAACGGCAACAGCATGAGTATACTATTAGGAACTAAAGAATATTTCCCAGGTATAGGAAAAATACAATTTGAGGGGATAGAATCTGATAATCCTTTGGCTTTTAGATGGTACAACCAGAATGCCAAAGTAGGTGATAAAACAATGGCTGAGCATTTCAGATTTGCAGTAGCTTACTGGCATGCATTCTGTAATGGCGGAGATGATCCGTTTGGTGCACCCACCCGACCTCGGCCTTGGTTAGCACATACCGATCCTATTCAGCAGGCGAAGGATAAAATGGACGCGGCTTTTGAATGTATGACTAAATTGGGCATCCAGTACTATTGTTTCCACGATGTAGATTTGATTGACGAAGGTGCTTCCTTGGCGGAGATGGAAAGTCGTTTACAAGTGATCTCCGATTATGCCATGGAAAAGCAAGCGGCTACTGGAATTAAGGTGCTTTGGGGTACGGCTAATTTATTTTCTAACCCTAGGTATATGAATGGGGCAGCTACTAACCCGGATTTTGCCGTAGTTGCCCACGCAGGAGCACAAGTAAAGCTTGCCCTA
>JABSSK010000292.1 GCA_013214265.1 Saprospiraceae bacterium
TGAGTGCGTTCAAAACCAAGTAGTTTTGCTACAGTCGTGCGCAGATTTTCAGGTGTTTGGTTTGGTCCTAGCAGCTCTGCTTTGTCATCGGTAACATGGGCAAAGAAATTCATGGGCTCCATGGTGTTGTGGGCCAAGAAAGGCGCTGAGAAAGCTCGTTCAATTACTTTAGCTGCGTTGGCAAAAGCCATTTCGGGGTCTCCATCTCGACGAGCGGGCTTATCGGTTGGCATTTCAATGAGCTCAGCTAAAGACGATTCGTGTACGGTGGAGTTTTCCGGGGCGCTAGTCTCTTGCCAGTCTATTTTCAATGCTTTCTTGGCTTTCATAACTTGCCAGGTCGATTCTCCAACTATGGCTACAAGTTCTGGAAATGCGTAGATATCTGACCATTGTTGTGCGACACCTTCTGGTTTGCAGTTGATGGTAAAAACATCTTTAATGCCAGGCATAGCTAGGGCTTCGGAAGCATCAAATGATTTGATCGTCATTCCAAACTTGGGTGCATGTTCAACCATGGCAATGAGCATACCTTCGCGCTGTACGTCAATTCCGAACAAGGGAGCACCGGTTACAATTTTTTTACCATCAACATTGCGTATTGGCTTTCCGATGATCTTAAAGTCTCTTGGATCTTTGAGGTCTACTTCTTCTGGAACAGGGAGCTGGCCGGCAGCAGCTGCAACGTCGCCATAGCTAAGGGATTGTCCCGAATTTGTATGGGTGATCATACCATTTTCGGTGCTCAGTTCTGCTCTTGGTACTTCGAGTTGGTTAGCAGCAGCAGTAATCAGCATATGCCGAGCCGTAGCTCCGGCTTTTCGGAGGCCATTCCAGCCAACTCGAATAGACTGGCTACCACCAGCTACTTGTCTTCTGTATTTATCAGAATCCAAACCAGCTTGCTCGACAACTACATTTTTCCAGTCGACATCTAGTTCTTCAGCGATGATCATAGGCATGGACGTTTTCACGTTTTGCCCAATTTCAGGATTTGGGGAGTAAATCGTTACAACTCCATTTTCGCCAATCTTGAGATAGGCATTAAGTTCATACCAGTCTTCGGGCATTTCGAGTTCGTCGGATACGCTGGGACGTTGGCAGGATGATAGGACACTTAGTCCTAGAATAAGGCCACCGCCGGTAACGGTAGATATTTTGAGGAAAGACCGGCGATTATGTTTAGAATTCATATTTGTTGTCATGGTGGTCAAGATTTGTTTGAATAGGAAATAATGTACCGATTAGCGCATTTTTTCGGAAGCATTCCGGATTGCTTGCTTAATTCGCAGATAGGTACCACAGCGGCAAATGTTTCCAGACATGGCTACTTCAATCTCAGAATCGGTAGGGTTTTTATTTTCTTTCAATAGTGCGGCAGCACTCATGATTTGCCCGGACTGGCAATAACCACATTGGGCAACATCTTCTTCAATCCAAGCTTGTTGAACAGCATGCAAGCTGCGTTCATTAGCGAGGCCTTCGATGGTTGTAATCTTTTTCTTTTCTAAAGCACTAATGGGGGTCGAACAGGAACGAATAGCTGTGCCCTCTACATGAATTGTGCAAGCACCGCATTGTCCAATTCCACAACCGAATTTAGTTCCAACCATATTGAGGGTGTCGCGAAGCACCCATAGTGCGGGTGTATCGGGGTCAACGTCTACCTGTTTTCTTGTTCCGTTGATATTTAGATCAAATGTTGCCATGGTAGGTCATATTAGTTATTGAGTGATATATTTTGGTTTTAGCATCAGCGGTGCTATACTTGAGATATACCGTTATAATATAAAGCCATTTCTTTAATTTCCCGTAGTAAATTAGAGTAGAACTGTTTCATTGGCAGGATGTTCCACTATAAATCGAGAATAAAGTGGGTCTGACTTTATAGTAGACCCATGGCTCTTTGCTATATGTCGCTTATATTTAGGCGCTATGCGGTTTGTATTAAATACCAAAATAATAACTATGTTCAAAATTTTATTACGCCTCGGGGGAATACTCCTTGCGTGTATGTTTACTATGTCTGCTTGGGGCCAAAGGCAATATCGCGACGGGCGGGCATTAGAGAGAAGTATTCAAGCGCTTGAACAGCAATATGGGGATTTCTTCAAAGCCTCACAACTTACACAAACATCGGGGGGCTTACCTATTTGGCAGCTTACGCTAGGTAAGGGAGATACGGATAGTCGGCCTGCTTTAGTTATCGTGGGTGGTGTTGCTGGGCCTCATTTATTGGGGCAAGAATTGGCTATGGGTGTGGCGGAAAACTTACTGGCTGGAAGTGCTGCAGATAGCGTCAAGCAGTTTTTAGACGATATTACGGTTTATGTGTTTCCACAAATGTCGCCTGAGGCGGCAGCACAATACTTTAGCGAGATTAAGTTTGAACGGCAAGGAAATGGTCGGGAGGTTGATAATGATCGTGATGGGTATACGAATGAGGATGTACATGATGATCTGGACAGTAACGGGATACTGACCCAAATGCGTATTGCTGCCCCGGATGGCAAGTGGGTAATGCATCCTGTCGATTCTCGTATTATGCGCAAGGCGACGCCTGAGGATGCTATGGATAGCCGGTATCACGTTTTTCCTGAAGGGCTTGACAATGACAGGGATGGCCTCTTCAACGAAGATGGAGTGGGGGGTATTCATTTTAATAAGAATTGGACGTTTAACCATCCCACTTTTAGTGATGGAGCTGGAGATTTTGGGATATCAGAAATAGAAACACGGGCTTTAGCAGATTTTTTGTTTGAGCGATTTAATGTTTTTGCGGTATTAACCTTTGGGCCATCGGAGAACTTGGTGGCGCCCTATGTATACCGTTCTGCTCATGATCGACAAAGGGTTATATCGGGGATTCTAAGCAGTGATGCGGATGTTAATAAAATGATTTCTGGACTATATGGTGATTTTGTAGAGACTCCAAAAGGCGTTGCATCCAGTAGCCAGGATGGTGGTTTTATGGAGTGGGCTTATTTCCACTATGGTCGCTTCAGTTTTGGAACTCCAGGCTGGTATGTTCCGGAATGGCAAATGCCAAAAGACAGTGCCGAGGCGGCAACCTTCAAAAGGAATACAGACAAGAATGCGGATGTAAATCTATTACGGTGGGCGGAATCGCAGGAGGTTGAGCGTGCTTTTGTGCCATGGGATACAGTTGTGCATCCTGATTTTCCGGGGGAAACGGTTGAAGTAGGTGGGTTAGCTCCTTTTTTGGCATGGAATCCACCATATGCTCAGGTAAGGAGCTTAAAGGACCAGCATACGCAATTTGCTTTTGCATTAGGGCAGAAGCGGGCCAAAGTGGCTATATCTCAATTTAGGCAGGAGCAGGTGGGCGACCAATTATGGCGGATTAAAGCTAAGGTTGTGAATATAGGAAAGATGCCAACTGCCAGTGCTATTGGTGACCAATTTAACTGGGTAAAGAGACTTCGGGTAGATATAGAACTGTCACAGGGGCAGGTATTGAGTACAGGACGACCAGTCTACCTTTTTTCTGCTATGGATAGTGGTGAGTCACAGGAGCTTTCTTGGCTTATTCGAGGAAATGGTTCCACCACAATTAAGGTTGGGGCCCCCCATTTGGGCTACGATTCCATCACGATTAATCTTCAATAAAAATGACTATACGGTATATAATTCTCATTTGTATCATCACCATGATCCCGGCGATGATTTTTGCACAGACACCAGATCAAATTTTCCAGGCAGTAGGTACACCAGCCAATCCTAAAGTAACCATTTCTTTTAATCGTTACTATACAGCGGAAGGGTTGGGTGCTTTAGCGCAACAGTTAGCTGATGCTCACCCTGATTTGATTACGTTACAATCGATAGGTAAGTCGTATGAAGGCCGAGATATTTGGTGCTTGACGGTTACAGATCAATCGACAGGTCCAGATTTAGAAAAGCCTGGGTTTTATATTGATGGCAACATACACTCTAACGAAATCCAAGGAGGAGAGTTTGGTATTTATACGGCATGGTATCTGGCTGAAAGCTTTGGACAGAATACTTTTATTACTGATTTACTTAAGGAAAAAGTATTCTATATTGTTCCCACTATTAATCCAGATGCACGTAATGCATACATGCGTGATCCCAACACGGCCAATACCCCTAGATCGGGTATGATTCCAGTAGATGATGACCGGGATGGGTTATATGACGAAGACGGATATGAGGACCTGAATGGTGATGGGGAGGTAACCCAGATGCGTAGGAAGACTCCTTATGGAAACTATATCATTGACCCTATGCATCCAAATCGGATGATTCGTGTGGAGGGTGATCAGCGAGGTACTCATGAAATAATAGGTTCTGAAGGTATTGATAACGACGGAGATGGTCGCGTAAATGAGGATCGTGTGGGTGGTTATTACGACCCCAATCGGAATTGGGGTTGGAATTGGCAACCTGAATACATTCAAAGGGGCTCACACCATTATCCGTTTTCGATACCTGAGAATCGGGCGGTAATGGAATTTGCTCTGGCGCATCCTAATATTGCTGGAGCGCAGTCCTATCATAATACGGGAGGAATGTTGCTTCGTGGGCCGGGTGCTAAGGAAGATCTGAGTACCTATTCTCGTCGGGATATTCAGGTGTATGATCAATTGGGAAAGCTTGGTGAGCAGTTGATTCCAGGGTATCGATATCTTACGATTTACAAAGACCTGTATTCGGTTTTTGGAGGTGAGTTGGACTGGTTTCACGGTGGGCGTGGTGTATTTACGTTTACTAATGAATTATATACCAGCTACATGATGTTCAATAGCAATGATCGCAGTAGTGAACAAACGAATTTATTTGAGGACAGATTACTTTTCAATGATCAGTTTCTGCCTTGGGAGGAATTTGATCATCCTACTTATGGAAAGATTGAGATTGGTGGTAATAGGAAGAATTATAGACGTAATAATCCTGGTTTTTTGTTGGAGTCAGATGCACACCGGAATATGGCATTCACCATTTATCATGCGTATCAAACACCTAAACTTGTTGTTGAACAGGTAGTCAAGAAGGATGTTGGTGGGGGGTATATGGAGGTTACAGCTACTATTGGAAATCAAAGGATTATTCCTACTCATAGTGATCATGATTTGAAGTATAAGATTTCGCCACCCGACTTTATTACTTTACAAGGGGGAGAGGTGGTCGCTGGGATGCAACTTTTAAATAAGGATACTGGAGAAGCCATAGAGCAAGAGTTCCAACCAGCAAGGTTATCCATAAGTAATATATCTGGGTTGGGTACAGTGGATGTTCGGTGGCTCGTCAAGGTAGATGAAAATAGTTCATTGCAAATACTGGTAGAAAGTGCCAAAGGAGGTAAGGTTACCCATGAGATAAAATAGTATACTTAAACATTTGGTTGATGGTTATGAAAACAGTACATCTTCATACCACAGTCCATAATCGATAGATAACATGAGAAGTCTTCGATCACACGCTAAGGGTGGTCCACAAACATTACAATTGGACCATCTAAATCCGCTAACCCCGAATGCGGGGGAGGTTGTTATTCAAGTTGAGGCTTGCGGGGTAAATTTTCCAGATTTGCTCATTATTCAGGATCAGTATCAGTTTAAGCCTGAGCGACCATTTGCCCCCGGAGGGGAGGTAGCTGGTGTCATAATAAAAACAGGTGAAGGGGTTAAGCACCTCAAAACAGGGATGCGGGTACTAGCTATGAGTGGCTGGGGTGGTTTTTCTGAACAAGTTCAGGTAGATGCACGTCGTGTATTTCCCATTCCGGATCAGATGGACTCTGTTACTGCGGCTACTACGCTATATACCTATGGAACAGCTCTTCATGCGTTGAAGGACAGGGCGCAAGTTCAGACCGGGGAGACTGTTTTGGTACTTGGTGCTGCAGGTGGTGTGGGATTGGCGGCAGTTGAATTAGCTTCAGTCATGGGTGCTGAAGTGGTAGCTGCTGCTTCATC
>JABSSK010000293.1 GCA_013214265.1 Saprospiraceae bacterium
AAGATGAAGATGAGCCGGGTATAGCTGGGGTTGAGATGACGCTGGATTACTTTGGCAACAACGATACGCTGGATGGTGATTTTTACGAAAACACGTATACGACGGAAACGGATTCGAATGGTGTGTACTACTTCTACGGACTGCTTGGTAATGTTGACCCCAGTGGTGTGATGGATCCGTACTACAGGCTTACGGCAAGTGATCCTGAAGATATGACACCGACGATTGATCTGGACTCGATTGCTCCTGGTGATGTGAGCAATTGTGAGGTTCTGAATAGTGACGGTAATGATGTTGATATTGATGATGGCATCACGGGCGTTACATTCCGCATTACGAACCCCATGACGCAATGTACGGGTGAGCTTGATCCGAACGGTAAGCTGGATATGGGCGAGATGCTGGTGATGGAAATGGGAGTTGATGACAACATTTGGCCAGACGAGCAGATGGACGAGACGTTTGACTTTGGTTATGTTGGCTTTGATTACGGTGATTTACCGGATACGAGCATAGCGGCTTCGTTCTTGTATTTGACCAAGCGGGACTGGTTGCCGTTGGCACCGATTTCGTTTGGACCTCGCCACGCGATCCAGCCCAGATTATTTTTGGGACTGGGAGTGGATGCGGAGTTGGATGGTCAGCCCGATGATGATGCGGGCAGTAAGTCTGGAGGTGATGACGATGATGAGAGCGGTTTTACAAAAGGCGATGCAGCGGATGATGAGAGCGGTATTCGTTTGTTAAGCCCACTGCTTCCCGGAGAGCGTGCGTTCATTCAGGTGACATATACATCAGAAGATACGGTACTTGCGGGAGGCTATACGGCAAAGGATGCGTTTTTGAATGCGTTTATTGACTTCAATGGCGATGGTGATCTGGATGATGCAGTGGATGCGATTACGTTTACCCATCAGGGTACGAGCCTGACGACATTGTCGGCGATTGGTACGGGTACGAACCCGATCCTTCCTGGTGGGGATAGTCTGGTACAGGTACTGGCGTTTGATGTACCGGATACGAGTATTACAGACTTCAAGGACGGAGTGGCACACATGCGCTACCGCCTGAGTTGGGAAGGTGACCTGGGACCAGATAATAATGTGTTCCACCAAACGACCCCTCCGCACGTGGATACGAGTTTGGCATACCCACGCGGTGAGGTCGAAGACTACTCGATTCCGGTAGCGCGCATTGGTAATCTGGCGTGGTACGATCACAATGTGAACGGACATCAGGATGATCCGGCAGTTGCGCTGTACAATATGTATCAGGACGAATACGGAGTAGATACCCTGCACCTGGTGTTGATCTGGGGCGGTATTGATGCGGCGACGGGTGCCTTTGATACAGTAGGTTATAACGATGAGACGATGAGTTCTGGTGGTGCGGTTGAGGATATTCTGTACAACATCAGTATAGAAGTGCCTGGTGGTGATTACGATCCGGTGGATATCATCAAGACGAATATAGAAGGTTTGTACACGTTCTACGGTTTGATCCCTGGTACGTACAACCTGATACCACAGAAATATTTACAATCTGATAGTGCGAGTTTTGTTGACTTCTGGCCAAAGCACCGTGTACTGACGCTTGCGAATAATCCGGATGCACCGGATGATCTGGATAGTGATGCGTGTCCTGGTATTGTCTTTACGATTAATGATGGCAATACGGATAAGGACCCGGAGGTATGTGTTAATGATCTGGTTTCAGGCGAAGACGGTCAGTTGGATGATGTTGATCCGGTAAGTCCGACGTTTGCGGATGTACAATGGGATCAGACGCTTGATCTTGGTTGGGTTGATGAGCCGAACATTGAGGCGAACCTGGATATTGTAGGTGTGAACTTTCCGACCAGTGAGATTTGTGGCAACTTCAATGTGATCATGCATCTGTGTGTTAAGAATCCGACGGAAGTACCACTGGATAGCCTGATGATGACGCTGGACCTTCGGCAAGCATACGGTAGTGCGTTCTACGGGGCGACTCAGCCCATGGTATCGATTGTTGACAGTTCGTTTGTGACGACACCAGCGGGTATTAAGGTTAAGAAGACGATGGCGGGCTCGAAAGCGGCCCTGACGCCCTTTATCAATCCGTTATACGATGGGGAGTTCAACCTGGATTTGTTGACTGGAGGCGATAAGGATACGGACTTTTTCTTACCTGGTGACAGTGTGATCTGTGTTCGTGTGGAGTTTGAGATTGATCCTACGCAAACGGATGCCTATACGGCGAATGGCTGGGCGAGTCAGTTCAAAGCGTTCGGGCGTGCGGTAGGCTTTTTATACGAATCGGATGGTTTGGGACGAACGAAACGTCCATTGATTGATAAGTTCCCTAAATCTCCACGCTTTGGTCAATACATTGAAGTGATGGATCTGTCGGATGAATTAGATGATCCGATGCCGATGGCTGGGATGTCATACCCGGAAGCTGGTGACAGTATTTTGTTTGAAGGGATGGTGTCTGACCGTGGTGACTTTGGAGCGTACCAGATGTTCAACAACAATCTGACTGGTCGCGATAAGTATCTGGATGAAGACGATAAGACACTTCAGAATGACGAGTGCTGGATAGATACGAAGTTTGTAGGAGGTCAGGATGATATTACGGTAGGGTTGAATGCGTTCTGTGAAGCGGGTGTTCAGCCTAATATGGTTATATCGAACCACTTATCGGCGTGCGGATTTGATAAATATCCGGAAGGCAGCTACTACCGAGTGGTTATTCAGGATAAGAAGACAGAAGAGACGCTATGGGCTTCGGTTGATCGAGAGCCTTTTGATGCGAGCGCGTATCTGGATCGGGATTTGATCTATAAGGCACGCTCAGTAGCGAACCACTGTCAGGTGGTATGGGGTAACATCAACTTTGAAGACAAGATGCCTCCATTAGTAGTCTGCCCTGGCGATACGGATACGAGTCTGACGACTGGTCTTACGCTGGTTTGTACAGATATTGACAGTATCTACAATAATAGGTCGACCTTTGAAGATCCTACGCACCCTTATTACACGGGCATAGCGACGGCTACGGATGGCTGTGGACCTACGTATTTGGATCGTGTTCAGGATGAGATAGCATTTTTTGCGGATTGCAATGCGAGTGCTTCTCGTGATTATGTTTATGCGCGCATTACGCGGACGTTCACCTTCCGGGATGCGTTTGGTAATATGGATACGTGTCAGCAGCATATTTCTTTCCGCCGGCCTGAGATTATTTTACCGGAGTGTGATGTATTCATACCGAATAATGTAGCTGGGGATGATATTACGTTGTTGCCAACGGATATGATTGGTTCCTACGGGCAGCCGGAATCGGTACCGTACCTGATCAATGGTTCTGGTAACCGGGTTTACTTGCTGGATGAAGAGGTTTGTGGTTTTTCAGTAGTTTATGAGAATGTATCGGGCTTTGATACGGATGATTGTGGATATAAGATTGTACGTGAGTGGCGCTTGTTTGACTGGTGCTACGGTACGGGTGCGAGCTATCCGGATTATTTGATTGAGCGTGGTGATTGCTACGCTGAAGCGACACAGGATGGCAGTGTATACACATTTGAGCAGACGATCGTGATTGGTGATACGGCGGCTCCGGTGGTTACGATTCCGGATCTGGATCTGGATGGGTTTACGGGTAGTGGCTATCAGGGTGGACCTATGGCTAATGTAGATGAGTCGACAGGGACCTACGATGCACAGGATCGCTACGTATACTCTACACGTGAGCAGGATTGCTTTGCTGACTTCAGAGTGACGCGAGATATGTGGGAGGTTGAAGAGCAGAGTTCGTGGTGTTTTGATGTAGGAGTGTACATTCGTCGTCCGATTCTGGATTTGGATGAGCGTCCTACGGGTGATTGGATGATTATGCCGGATGCGGATGCGGAGATTAGCGGTAATTGCGATGATGGTTATCTGATCACGAATGTTGAGATGATCAAGGATACCTTTGTGGATTACTTGTTGCGCATGCGTTTTGTTGATGCATGTGATCGGGATACGATCATCTGGGCGCCGATCCATATTATGGATGATGTGATGCCGGTGGTTGTATGTGATGATGCGTTAGAAGTTACGTTTGATAATATAGGTACGGGTCGGGTACGAGCGGTTGATTTGAATGAAGGTACGAATGACAATTGTGGTTTTATTCGTTGGTTGAAGGTTCGCCGTCCGCTGGATGGTTGCGGTCAGGAGTTTTCGACGATTGCGAACTACGTTGATGCGAACGGTAATGGACTGGTTGATGCTGGCGACTGGATTGATGAGAACCGCAATGAGATTGCGGATGAGATTGAGTTGTTTGTGATGGCTGGTGTTGCGGGTGCGGAGGTGTTGTATACGCCTCTGTTGGATGAGGTGCCGTTTTTCTGCTGTGATGGGGATAGTGTTCAGGTTGAGTTGTGGGCTGAAGACTGGGCTGGTAACCGCAATGATTGCTGGGGCTGGGCTGATCTGACGAATCGTCCACCTATTGATTACACGTTGCCTGACAACTACACATTACCGAATAATGCGGTTTACGATTGTGTGTCGCAGGAAGATAAGGTGCTGATATTAATGGAGAACGAAGGGACGCATCAGCCAGGTAGTTTGGTTTACCAAACGGTGATGAGTTTGTTTGGCGGTGATATTGTGTATAGTGACCGCAACAATACCTGTCCTGGTTTCAGCCAGGAGATAGTGCTGGATACGGATATTGATGATTGTGGTTTTGGGTTGATTGAGGTGACGTGGTTTGTGAGTAATGGCAGTGAGGTACGCAATGCGGGTACGCGGCTGATCGAGGTTCGTGCACGTCACGATTACTGGTTGCGCTTACCGGCGGATCAGACCGCGAGCTGTGGTGATGATGTAAGTATTCGTGGGGTATCGTTCTCGGAAGATGCGTGTGATCTGATAGCTATTTCTACAACGGATGAGCGTTTTGCGGCGACGCAGGATGTGAACGCCTGCTACAAGATCTTCCGTACGTACCGGATCATCAACTGGTGTGAATACGATGGGCAGGCGATGCCTACGATCGTTAGTCGGGACTGGGATGGCTGGAATGGTGAGAACCCATCGCGTCCTGATGGGGATGATGCACCTGGTGATGAAGACATGTACGTGATTGTAAAACGTGACTTTGGTGATAATGCGACGGATACGGTTTACTACGATAACAACGCTAATCCGTATGACAATAGCGTTGTGGTTGGTGGTACGAGCTATGGTTATTGGTGGAATGTAGTATCGGGTAGTGCGGATCCGAGCGAGGAAGCGTACTACGAAGGATATGAGAACGCAGAGGATGTAACTTGGTATGAAGAGATTATGCAGTACTTGCGCGATGAAAGTGAGGATAATATAGGCAATGTATATACGATGGTGGTTACTGGAGATGATGATTATCCTGATGAGGTATGGGGTACGGATATATATACAGATGATTCCTACATTCCAACGGCTGCTATCCATGCGGGTTTACTGAGAGATGGCGAGACTAGGCGATTATATGTGAAACTATTGCCTGGTCAGGATGAATATGAAAGCAGTACCCGTAACGGGATTACGAGTGAGTATTGGGATTCTTGGGGTGGTAGTTATGCGTTTGTTAATAGTAGTGTCTGGTCGAATGATGGTGATCAGACGGACAGTGATATTACGGGTAATGCCCAGCGTGATGATCTGGATGAGCGTTACGGTAGCTTTGGTTACTGGCAGTATACGCAGCATATTGTTGTGTATGATGATGTTGATCCGGAGTTGACGGTTAGTGGTCCGGATACGTTTAGTTCGATTAGCGATATAGATTGTGCTGGTGATGTGACGCTACAGATTGAAGCGAGTGATATTTGTACGGATGATGCATCGGATGTGACGGTTCAGTTGGTACTGGCTGGTGAAGACATAAGCAACCAGTTGGTTGGAGG
>JABSSK010000294.1 GCA_013214265.1 Saprospiraceae bacterium
ACAAACAGCTGTTGGCGCAATGGTATCCAGAACCTCAACCAGTCCCATACATTGATCTACATTACCACTAGGATCAGCAACACTTAGTATTACTGGTTGGGCGCTTCCCATATCAGAGCAATCCCATTGATACTGACTCAGTAGTTTATTGGCAAGAACACCACAGTTATCTTGACTACCTGCATCTACATCATCAGGCTGCAAAGTAGCTATGCCAAGCGCATTAACGTAGATAGCCTGGGTTCCGACACATAAAGCAACCGGCAAAAAAGTATCCTGAACGGAAATTATAGCGGTACACTGATCTGTATTTCCGCTTCCATCGATAGCGGTAAGGGTGATCTGATTATTGCCCAAGTCACCACAACCGAATACGGCTCTATTGATCGACAAAGCATTCAGGCTACACGGATCAGAGCTGCCTCCATCTACATCACCAGCTGTTATTCGCGCGCTACCAAAAGCATCCAGATAAATGGTTGTCGGAGCACATACCGCTGTTGGTGAAATGGTATCCCGGACGGTCACCTCTGCTTGACATACGGAGGTATTGCCAAACAGATCACTTACCTCGAGGGTGATTATTTGCGGACCAAGATCTGTACAGGAAAAACTAGTTTTGGAAGCCGCAAAAGATACTGAAGTACATACATCCTGACTACCTCCATCGAGATCAGCAGGCACAATGGTTGCCTGCCCCTGATCATCCAGAATAACTCCGATGGGCTGACATATAGCAATGGGTGCAATGGTATCCCGTACTTCAATAGCTGTGCTGCAACTATCCGTATTTCCCGATGGGTCACTGACCCGCAACTGTATGGTATTTAATCCTAAATTTGAACAATCAAGATCCACTTGATCTAAGGACAATAAGAGATCAGATGCACAGGCGTCACTACTGCCTAAATCCACCTCTTCGGGAGACAGGTTATACGCGCCCGCAGCATTCAAATAGACAATAATATCATCATCACATAGAGCCTGAGGTGATGTTACATCTGTAACTTCTATATTAACCTGGCAGGCTGTACTGTTGTTTTGTTCATCAATAACGGAAAGCTGTATTGGGGTAATACCCAAATCTGCGCATGAAAAATCATTTTGTGAAAGTAAGGTCGTCAATACATCACCGCAAGGGTCGGAAACCAATTGATACAGATCATCAGGCATAATCGTAGCCGTACCGAATGGTCCGAGTTCGAGCGTAAAGGTAGATGCACAAGTTATGACAGGCGCCAAAGTATCTCTGACTATTAAGTTTGTGGTACAAGTATCTGCTAAGCCACCTTGGTCTGTTATAATCAGAGTAGCAAAAGCACCAACACCTCGATCTCCGCAGGATACCTGACCATCTAGAACGGCCAGATTAGCGATTTCACAATTATCACTGGAATTTAAATTAGCTTGATTTGTAGAAACTGAACCATTACCATTGCTATCTAAAAAGACAGTAATAGCTTCGGTACAGACTGCTTCGGGTGGTATTGTATCTTGGACACGTAAGTAGCTATAGCAAGTGTCCTGGCCTAGAACTGGGTGATGCGCAATTAGACCTACCTGACGTAGCCCAAGGTCTTGGCAGGTAAAAATTTGTTGGGTAAGCGTCAGCGAATCTAGTGTACCACAACTCAGATCATTCGACCCCATATCCAAGTCCAGAGGGGATAAATCAAAGCCTCCGTCGTCGTCTAAAAATAAATGCACCGTATCCTGGATACAAGAAGCTTTGGGGCCCGGATCAGATACCACCTCCAGAATAAATGCTGTACTTATATCAAAACAGTCCGTAATCGGATTCTGAACCAAACTAATGTTCTGACCTATTTGTGGAGGAGTGATTGGAGGATTCGCTGGATCAAAATTGATAATAAATACCCGATAATCACCTATCGCTTGAGGTGGGAAAACGCCACTACTATCCGTTATAAGAGAAACAATTCCGCTATTATCGGTAAGAATAAATTGTGTAACCAGCAAGCTATTATTCCCGTCGGCTAAAAAACAAAGGGAATCAATCGTACAAAATGCGGGGCTACCTGACACGATTTCACCTGCATTAGCATCACAAGCAGGCGCTTGTGCTGATAGTCTAGTCAGCATTAAAGCAAACACCAGAACGATTGCAGCCAATTGATTTAGAACACTGTACATTTTCTTCATAGAAAGCTATGATTTGCATGAGCGCTCATCTGTAGCGGTGGGTGCGGTGATATGATGTGGCTATCCAGAACCGGTAATGGAAGCATTTTACACCAAAAATCTTGTTATCACCCAAACCCAAAGGAATAAACTCCTACCACTGAAAGCACTCAGTTCATGGGATAATGATTACATTAACACTTCCTTACTGCACCAAACATATACCACACCTAACAGGGTATTGGCAAAAGGTGGTGTAGCAAGACAAGGAGATTCTTATGATTTGTTATTAGCAGGAGAGGTCCGTACAAATATAGTTTTCAAAAAGATTTAAAACAATCAATTTCACCTAATTTATGACGCAGATACCAATTTTATTTGTGTTGAGAATAATGAAGGAGGGAAAACAATATCTGCTATTGCAATATAAGTGTTTGTCGCCAAACTTGTTCATTTTGAGCAACCAAAATCTGATACCAGCCACTACCGGGAAAATCAGTTAACGTAAATTCCCAATGATGCAAACCGGGACCTACATTTTTGATTTGTGACCATATCAGGCGGCCTGAAACATCCATCAGCATGATCTGAGTAGGCATCTTTTCCGGTAGTTCTAACGATACCGTTACCGGGCCTTGGGTTGGATTAGGATATACACGAAGATTTGTTGGTGAGGATTTATTTACTTCTGTAAAAAGCAACTGTGGCACACCGAATTGTCCTTCCTCATCCGCCATTTCACCTGGCACCCATCGATCGGATAAACGCAGCCAATCCGAGATATAACCTGACACTTGTGGTACCACTTCTAACACACAAAAAGGCAGGCTATCGACCTCCTCAGTTCCGCTAGGCAAACTACTATAGGCCAACACATTGGCATCAGCATGAAGGATCCACTCTGCTGCCGACGAAAAATCAGGTGACAGACCTAAAAACCTAAGTTTTTGGGGGTCTGCATGAAAAGCCATTTGCCTAGAAACTAATGGTACTGCATGTGTATTGTATAGAGGAATATGGTAGGTTTCTCCAGCTTCAAGCCATTGATTCTCTACTAAAATGGGCCAGGGTACATGAAGGGATCGTGTTTCTAATTGTTCACTATTGGCTATAGCATCACCACTGAGGTCCCCTACCTTAACAGCCCAATAATCAGCAATCAAAGAATCGGCTGGCAAGTTATCCGCATTAAAAATAGATGTAAATCCAGGTCGGATGGCTAATTCAGGGTCATCGAATTGAAGATGGCCAGGTAAAAATCGCCAGCTTGTGTTATTGGAAAGATCGAGTTCCACGTGCAGAATGAGCTTTCTGATTTGCACCATATCAGAAACCGAAATATACCCTGAGCGATTAGCATCGGCTGCAACATATTGGTACGGTTCTGTAAATAGTGTTCGCCTAAGAATATGCTGTTGTATCAAATACAAATCATATGTTGTAACCCCATTGTTATAATCCCTGTCCAGCACTGGAGAAACAGAATAATCATAACCTGGTTCAAGATCATAAAAACCGAACAGACCATCCGGTCCAGTAGCTTGGTTTCGACTAAATGGCCCACTCAGGGTTATGTCTACATCCGCAACTGGAACCATATCAGGGGTGGTAATAAGACCAGAAATACTACCCATTTCCTCACTTCGGCACAAGCGTTCACCATTATCCTGAACGAGAACATACGTTTCACACGACCCAATATTGCCTGCATTATCCCAAGCAAATATATCAATCACAACAGTTCCCTGATCTGAGCAAGACAGCACAATTCCATCTTGGCTAGGATCGAAAGGTTGGCCTTTAAAATTTATAGCGTATGAGATGTCACCAGAGCAATCTGTAAGATCACTTGCCAAAAAATTATCAACAAAAATAGGTATAGCTCCAGGACCAATTGAATCACCAGGTTCAGTGGGCATCAAGGTAACCGAAAGACCATTGATGCAAATTGGGGTAGGCGCTTTTCGATCTACGACCCAGAAGGAGCTGGTTATAGTGGATGTATTTCCGCATCCATCATTGACGGTCAGATAGAAGGTATGTTGTCCTATTGGATATCGGCCTGAAATCAGGATTTTAGGAAACAAAGCCACATCGATGAAGGGCGACTCATCCATCTCGTTATTGCTGAAAAGGTCCAGTGCACTTTCGAAGCTATAATCTTCCCAACTAAGGTTACACGCATCACCGATTTGGAATTGTAAGCTTACCTCGGCAGAACAATCCGAATTAGATAGCGCCAGAAAAGTATCTTTTTCTGTTAGTAAATCAATGTCAGGTGCATCAATATCCTGAACACTTATGTGTTGGGTGTATTGCCAAAACCCATTTGACCCATAGCCAGGTTGTCCTGTTGTGGGGTTCGTATTTGGATTGTTAGGGTTATTGCCCCAGACTGTCCCATTACCTGAATAGTATATATTTGATTCTGGGTTTGCGTTACCACTAATTACCCTCCAAAAGTAGCCGTCCTCAGCGCCCGATTGCTGATGTTCTGGCAAGTCATTCAATGGGTCCATATCTACATCATACCATACGGTATCCGGCAACCTGTCGGAGAAGTTTCGTTGGACGATCACGCAGATCCCTTGATCACCGGGATTACCATTTCCATTTGGCTCCTGAGGATTCGTACCATTCCATGCATCCCAATCTCTTGAGATCACTACTGGTTCCATCTCTCCGTTATAGGAACACCAATTAATCACACGGTAGGTACGGAAAATCTTATAACATACGCCCGGTTCTTTGGTCGCATAAAATATTTCATCTTCTATGGCAACGGCGGTCAGATCACAACCATCATCGACCTGTTCTAGGCCTGGAATGAAGGGGTCATCACCACAGGAAGACGCTACATCTTCCGGAAAACACAACGTGTATTGATGATTCGGTATAATAGTGATCGTTTGCTGGCAAATGGGCGATCTTTTCTCATTGGGTAGCCCTAGGTCCCGAATGGTCTGGAACGAACGTATGACTTCACCGAGGCCACAGTCATCCAGATTTTCTTCTAGTGGCAACTCCACCAAGGTCATATTGCCACAATCATTCTGTAAAATGGTAGCACTTCCAAAAGCGGACCAATCCCCTATGCGTTCGTCTAAGCAATTCACCTCAAAAGGATTGGGCGGCCGGCACAAAGGAGGTCGTTTGTCTTCTACACTAACATTCGACCAGCAAATACTGGAATTACCATTTTCGTCCGCTACCCATAGTTCTACGCGTACCTTTTGATCTAAGTCACAACAAAAGAAAGGAACACTTTCTGCCCATGGCATGTAAAGTGTATTCCCATCCTGCAAAAATCCATCTTCTTCATTAAGTCGATTATCACCATTCAGATCGTACCCGTTAATCAAAAAGAAACCAATACAATCATCTGGTACAACCCGACGTACTTGCAGATTTACCTCGCTACAAGCATCGAAGCTACCTTCACTAATATCATTCGTAAATACACGAGCAAACCCACCCGTTGACAACCCTACCGTCAGATCAACCACACA
>JABSSK010000295.1 GCA_013214265.1 Saprospiraceae bacterium
CGACCAGTCATACCTTCCCAAGAAATTTTACCTTTCGAAAATAAACCACCAAGACCTTTTGATTTTGTACGTTTTGGTTGGCTCAGCGTATGTTGTACAATGAGTTGGTCTTGATATTTTTGGGATAAAGAATCTAATTCTGACTTGAATATGATATGATCTTCATCTCTATTGCCGTACAATAAGACAACTCGACTCATAGGCTCTTTTTCCAAGATGGTAAGCATTATAGATCGTAAAGGGGTTATTCCACTTCCCGCACCAATGAGGTAATAGTCTTTCTTTTGATCGGGATTGATCTCCGTAAAAAAACGACCTTCAGGTTTCATCACTTCTACCGTATCCCCTGCTTTTAAGTTTTTGTTAATGTGAGTAGAGACAAGCCCACCATTTACCTGTTTTACTGTAACTGCAAGACGATTTTCAATAGGGCTACTGCACATGGAATATGCGCGTCTTACTTCCTCTCCGTTCAACTCAAAACGAAGCGTAAGGTACTGTCCTTGCTTATAGGTAAACACCTCTTTTTTGGATTCAGGAACAATAAAAGCCACCGTAACGGCGTCTGCTGTTTCACGATTTACCGATTCAACTGTAAGCGTGTGAAATGTATTACTCATTATTTCGGTTTTGTGTCTTTGTTTGATTTTCTTGATTAGCCAGAGCGCTTAATATATCACTACCCGTTATTGATTTTCCTACTAACAGGTTAATTGTTTTTCTGTTCAGTAAAGAAAATAAATACAACAGTTTTTCTAATTATCTGAATCTGTTTCAGGGTGGAATAGCTAAATAGTTTAACGATAAAGTCCATATAGACTACACTAGGACGTTATAGACAATACTAAGGTTCTGGGACCTGCTTGATTACGGAATTCACATAAATAAATACCTTGCCATGTACCTAGATTAATACATTTTTGGGTTATTGGGATTGTTAATTGATTTCCAATTAGAGCTGCTTTTATATGAGCAGGCATATCGTCGGCGCCTTCCAGAGTATGCGTCAAAAATGGCATATTTTCTGGGACAATATGATTCATTACAGATTCGAAATCATGGCGTACAGACGGATCTGCATTTTCATTTATCGCGATGGCTGCAGATGTATGTTTGATGAAAATATGTAATATGCCAGTATGGGGCCAAAAGTCTATTTCTGTTTGTATTTGCTGCGTAATAAGATGATACCCTCGGGGAAGAGGCGGTAGGTTAATTTCCTTTTGCCAAATCATGTAATGAAAAGTTAGTTAAGCTGTGGACATCTCAATTGTCCAAAATAGTACATAATCCCTGCTTTAAGGAATACAAAGCTATCATTATTTGCACTATTCCCGCGTTGTGTACCCGGAAGACCAAGTTGACTGGTATCAACATCCGGCAGTTGAATGGAACGGTCAGATAAGGCAGCTGCAAGTTCTCCTCTTTGACTTAGTAAATCACTTCTGTCCGGATAAACAGTACTTACATCATCAAGGTAATCTGTGAATAATTGGCGGGCGCTAAGTTCAAAATTTAAACTCCAGTATGTGCTCACATCTACTTTGATACCAATTCCATAGTTAAGTCCTGCTTGCACAGTATAGTATTCTTCTCCAGGGAACTGTCCCTCTGTACCTAGAGGTCGTAATTCGTGCCAAGTATCATTAAGCTCGGCTTCTGGATTAAAAGAAAATACAGATAAGCCAACATATAAATACGGAGTAAAAAACTCGTCTTTACTTCCATGCGTATATGGTAGAAAATTAAACTCAATTCCTGTAGAGCCATCAAAAATATTAGAGCGAAAACTTAAATTTCGTGCTCGTTCAAAAGCATTACGCGAATTAGCATCATTAGCTTCAATCTTCCCATAATTCCCTGTGAAGCGAATTGATAGTCGTTTGTTAAAGTTAAACCGTGTAGCGATCCCTCCCGCTATATTAGGTTTACTCAAGTTGTAGTTTGTATTTAAGTCTCCAAAGTAATATGATACTCCAGCCCAAGGGCCAGCCTCCCAACCTCGCTGTGCAACTAAAGCAATACTGGAGCAAAATAAAATGCAAAAACAGATCAATAATTTCTTCACTCGGCCCTAATTTATTTCGCTGTAAAAATATGCGTATAAAACGATAATTACCAACATGTATTGTCGTGAAGTACATTGGAATTTTTGTAGGACATAGTGAAGGTTCCTCTGAGTGCACTTTGTAATACAATTTAATGTACTATCGGAAAAGCTTAAACCATATAGAAAACTTGCTTACTTACGTTCTAATATTCAAATTCAATTAATCAGGTAGTAGTACCTTGTAAGTGAATTGAGATATGTAGCGGTTATCGATTAGGCTGGAATTGCAAATGAACGTTGAATTATTAGGCTATTTAATGGTGACTTTATGAGAATCTTAGAGTTTGCGATACAATCTAGTCTGACGTAATAGAACTGTAATCTATGAAATTCGATCATTTTTCTTTCCGGTTTAAATAAATGCTTTCTTAAAGATAATTTAGATGAACGGTATAGTTAATCGATGGAACGCTTTATGGGACCCTCCTCGCTTTCGGGGGTGGGGTAGAAAAAAAACGTATTTCGAGGGTTGGTACTACAAAATGGTATCCCCAAATCTGGACCAAGCTATTGCGTGTATCCCAGGTATTTCATTTGATGAACAAGGAAATGGTCATGCCTTTATTCAGGTAATGTATGGCATCGATCAAAAAATGGAGTATTTTGAATTTGAAATTAAAGACTTTGAGCCCAGTGCGCGTCATTTCTCGGTGCAGATAGGAGATAACTTTTTTTCGAAGGATAGAATAATCTGTAATTTGCCCTCATTGAAAATAGATTGCCACTTTGAGGATCACCTTGATTGGCCGCGAACAATTTGGGCTCCAGGTATTATGGGGTGGTATTCGTTTGTACCTTTCATGCAATGTTATCATGATGTCATTAGCATGGATCATACTATGACGGGAGCGATAGAAGTTGACAGGCAGATCATATCAATGGATGGAGGTAAAGGGTATCTTGAAAAAGACTGGGGGGGCTCATTTCCTAGTACGTGGATTTGGATGCAAGCGAATCATTTTCCTACACAGAGTAAACCGGTTTCTTTATTTACATCTATCGCGAATATACCTTGGCTTGGGAGTTCTTTTATTGGTTTTATTGCTGGATTTTTATGGGAAGGAAAGATTTATCGATTTGGCACCTATTTGAAAACTAAGCGATTTACGTCTATATATCAAGGAGAAGTAAGAATAGAGTTTGATTCTGGTAAATACAATCTCGAAATTATTGGTCGACCAGGGCCCAATGTTCCACTGCGATCACCTGTATCAGGGCAAATGACAGGGAAAGTAAATGAAAGCTTACTTGCAGAAATAACTGTAGTTTTTAGTCATAAAAGGAAAGGAATATTGTACACAGGTACTTCGGCCATGGCTGGATTGGAACTTGTGGGTGACATGCAACAACTTTATGCATTATAAAACTTATAAATGGTATCGACTAGTCGTTCTTTTATTCCGTTTTATCGGAAAAGAAGTGTTTATTGGATCAAAAATACTTTTATGGTGTTATTGTTTAAACAATAGGTTGCATGAAGTGAAGCCTACTTTTTTTAGAGTGTATGATATGGTTGTTTAAACTAGAGTTTACCGGTAAAATTGAAAGAATGGAAATATGGACTTTAGAGAAAAAATTGAAGCATATAGAAGTAAGTTTTCAGAATCAAAGTTCTGGCGTTTCTTAGAGAGAAGAGGTAAATCACTTAGTCAGGTTACGATTTACAGTGCGCTACTTCTTTTTTACGCTTACAGAAGAAAAGATACGCCAGGTTGGGCAAAAAGGATTGTACTGGGTTCGCTCGGATATTTGTTGATGCCTTTAGATGCGATACCAGACTTATCTCCTTTAATTGGCTACACAGATGATATCGGGGTTTTGAGTTTTGGAATTGTTACGATAGCGGCTTACATTAATTCAGATGTTAGACGCTTGGCAAAGGAGAAGTTGGAACAGTGGTTTGATCACATCGACGAAGAGGCAATTTCTAAAATAGATGGACGTTTGTAGAAGGTGAAAAACGCAATACACTTTTGCAATAGCTTGTCACTTTCACTTCCGTAACGCTAGTTATATGAAATACGATGCCATATCTTCCACTTTTTTTTCCCGTAACCGAAAGCGATTCATGCGTAAAATGCAGCCAGACAGTATGGCTGTTTTTTTTAGTAATAAGTTCGTGTACAGTCGCGGGGATATTAATTTTCCGTATGTTCAGAATGAAGATTTCTGGTATCTGTCAGGCGTTGAAGCTCCCGAAACTGTTCTTATTTTATTTCCCGATTGTTTAAAGAATAATCATCAGGAGATACTCTTTATAAAAAAGCATGATGCTGCAGATTATGCTCTTTTGGGACCCTCATTAAAACCGGATGAAGCAGCCAACATTTCTGGCGTGAAACAAGTATATTGGGTCGGTGAATTTGAACTAATTCTTAATGAATTAGCCCCTTTATCGAAGCGGATTTATGTTAATATTCCAGAACATCAAAATGTAACTTTTGCTTCTGATAGTATGGGGCAGAAAGCACAAGCTGCCAAATTGATGGAGCACTACCCTGCGCATAAATTTCATAGGTCACAACCTATACTGAGAAAACTTAGAGCAATAAAACAAGCCGAAGAAATTGCCCTTTTAAATCAAGCTGTACAGATTACAGAAGCAGGTATGAAAGCTCTTGCTGCGGCAATACGTCCTGGAATAACAGAATATGAACTAGAAGCAGAACTCACTCGTTCTTTTCTGGTCAATAAGGCCGAAGGGCATGCCTTCCCTCCTATTATTGCCGGAGGTAAAAGAAGTTGTTTCTTACATTACCAAAAAAATAATCAGGCATGTGGGGCCGGTGAGATTATACTTGTTGATACCGGAGCTCGTTATGCCCATTACTCAGCAGATATTACCCGAGTGTTTCCTGTGGATGGTATATTTACGAATCGTCAACATTTAATTTACGAGGTGGTTGAAAAAGCGCTTCAAGAATTGACTCTTGGGTTAGTACCGGGAAAAACGCTGGATGAATTCAACGAGGAGGCAAAACAAATACTCCATTATAATTTGATGAATGTAAGTGCAGTCCTATCTACAAGTACACCTCAATATTATGGGAAAAGGACTTTAAATGGGCCTACGAATTTCTCGGTTGCGCACCACATTGGAATGACAGTACACGATACGGCCAACCGTTATGAACCATTACAGGCGGGAATGGTAATCTGTTGTGAGCCGGGATGTTATATCTATGAAGAAGGAATTGGTGTTCGTTTAGAAAACATGATCTTAATAACTGATGAGGGTCCTCATAATCTATCTAAGGGAATACCCACTTTGGCTAGTGAGGTAGAATCCATTACTGGAAAAATAGCCATCTCGTAAAATAATAAGAGAGCATAAATGATTCTGTATCCTAGGATTAGGTTTTTACATTAAATTTTTTCATTTTAGTGGTGCCTATGCGTTTTTTGCTACTCAAACCAAACTAACCACCGTTTTTCATTCAAAAAATTTTGTGAGTAGCCTAGCATGATTCCCTTCATTGCGTTCTTTTTATATTCTTAAAGGCAAAGACATAGAATTTTTTGTTAAAAGTTCTGTGCATTTTACTCAATTATCAGAATGAGTTATTAAATTTAGGGCGTTTTATGAAAATTTCTTAGATATTTCGACCCTTTCCTGAGGCAATGTTAGATGCATGCCTATATTGATTAGGACGACAACTACGACATAAAATCTATATTATAATCTTATTCGTTAACCTAACTTCTTTCTAAACAAATCTTTAATCTTATGGGAAAAACGAACTTTACTTTTGTTCGTCCGATGAGTTGG
>JABSSK010000296.1 GCA_013214265.1 Saprospiraceae bacterium
AGTCTTTTATGGCCACAATATGAGCAGGCATCAAGTAAGTAAATGGCTCGTCAAGAAGAGAGAATTTTGTGTTGGATGCTGCGACTAGGATGATTTCGATTAGCCTTTTCTCACCTGCTGAAAAATCACTTAATCTGGAGCTAAGATTTAATTGGTTCAATAAGGGGAATCGCTTGTAAAGGTCTTGAGCATTGATATCATAAAGCTTAAATAAGGAATGTACTTTTACCGACTTTGGGTGCGTGCTATATTGGGGTAAAAAGGCAGCTAACCGAGGGTACTGGTAAAGCGCTGTGACCGGTTTTTCATTGTACCGTATATGAATGTGATTTGGTTTCTGGATTCCGAATATGGACCTTAGTAGGGTAGTTTTTCCGCTTCCGTTTCTACCTAATAAGCCAACTATTTCTCCTGCGCTTATCTGTAACGATATTCCATTTAGTATCGGTTTGTTACTTTTTTGAAGGTAGAGACTATCCATACGAATTATCTCGTGCATAGGTATTTCAAATCAATATGATGATTAGGAAAATAAATATCATTACATCGAAAGTATTACAGGCAAGAAATAAAACCTCCTTGCTTACGCCAAAGTTGTAATAGAAAGGTAATTCCGTCGACTTGTATTCAAAATAGAAAAATGACCCGATTACATTAAGCATGACTTTAGCCCAAAAAATTGGAAAAAAAGCCGCTATGCCTAATTTGAACAACAGAAAAACAAATACCCCTGTCAGCAGCAAACTAAACACAGCAAAACCGCGATAAAAAAGGTAGATTACAAAGACTTTCTTTTGCATATTATCAAATATAGAAAACCGATTAGCCTGAGACAGTCCACAGAACTGCTTTCCATCGAAGGAAATCCTGTGTTCAGAAAGATCTAGAATCGGTAGTTTGAAAGTAGCCGAATCCGTACCCAGTGCTTTCTTCTATCCTGACGAAAGGGAGCGATCGAGGTATTAGGACCTCCAAAAATTAATAAATTATAGCTAAAATTTAGTTTGTAATGGAAGAGTATATTAACCCAAAATACCCTGATGTTAGCTACCTAAGAAAAAAAGCAAAAAAGAGAATTCCCGGGTTTGCCTTTGACTATCTCGATGGAGGGTGTAACGCAGAAATTAATCTGAAACGTAATACCACTGAAATCAGGCAGGTTCAATTAAAACCTTTTTACCTCAATGATCGGGGAGCAGTTTCTCTCAAGACAACGCTATTCGGCAAGGAATACGATTTACCTTTTGGCATTGCGCCTATTGGTTTACAGGATTTAATGTGGCCGAGAGCAGCAGAAATACTAGCGAAGGCAGCTTTCGATTATAATATCCCCTATATACTCAGCACAGTTGGCACTTCGACCATCGAAAGAATTGGGGAAATTACAGAAGGTAATGCCTGGTTTCAGTTATACCATCCTGCTAAAGACGATCTGCGCGACGATCTTATCCGACGCATTGATGAAGCAGGTTATCCCGTTTTGGTTATCCTGGCTGATGTGCCTAGCTTCGGCTATCGCTCTAAAGAAATTAAAAACGGACTGGCTATCCCTCCCCGAATTA
Source organism: Saprospiraceae bacterium (assembly GCA_013214265.1). Taxonomy (GTDB): domain Bacteria; phylum Bacteroidota; class Bacteroidia; order Chitinophagales; family Saprospiraceae; genus DT-110. The sequence continues at coordinate 1,563 of JABSSK010000296.1, forward strand.
CGATGCGTAACCTGCTGCAGATAACCAGTTGCCCAAACTGGGCACTAGGCACGTTGGTGGCCGGACAGCCAGATTTCAAAACCCTTAAACCCTATATCCCCAAGGGAATGAGTTTGCGGCACTTGGGGTTATTTATGAATAAAACGTTCTCCGGCCGCTTAAATGAAGATCGGGTTAAAGCGATCCGTGATCAATGGAAAGGAAAGCTTGTTCTGAAAGGGGTCAGCACTGAGGAAGATACCGCAAAAGCCATAAAAATGGGAATTGATGGCATTATTGTTTCTAATCACGGTGGTCGCCAGTTGGACAACGGTCAATCGGCCATTACATCCTTACAAACCATATCCGCAAGGTATAAGGACAAAATCACCATCATGATGGATAGTGGTATTCGTACCGGGCCCGACATCGCCTGTACCCTGGCAAGTGGTGCAGAATTCACCTTTCTAGGCCGTTCATTCATGTACGGTGTTGCTGCGCTCGGTAAAAAAGGAGGAAACCACACGATTTCTATTCTAAGAAAACAACTTCAACAGGTAATGGAGCAGGTTTGCTGCGATAAGGTTTACGACTTACCCAATCATCTAATCACCCAAAGCGCTTAACTGACCCTACACCCCGCTGCCCATCATCAAGGAATACCAAAGCAAATCGTCCCTCTGAACCTACCTAAAGAACAGATCCGTTTTCTTGAAATTTTGTTCAGTTATAATTAATTTTGCGGCCTATTTTAAATGTTTGCCAACGTACATCGTATGAACTAACCTGAGTTTGATTTGTTGGCACAGAACTTATGCAATAAATGCTTAGATATATATGACCTAAGTGTGAATTGCTTCCTTTATTTGCCATGTAAAAGTGGAACCATACTTCATTAGATCTAACAGGTTTTAGATAGAATGGACAGTATGAAATTAATTAATTTCTAATTTTAATCTATGAAACGTTTGTTATTACTGTTCTTGGTGCTGCCTTCGTTCCTTATGGCCCAAGAAAAAATTGGCAACAAAATCTATAAGTATGGGGAACTGTACCATTCCATACAGGGTACTACGCTAATTTCATTTGAGGAGGCAGATGCCAAAACGATGAACAAAACTCTCGAATACTTCTCTAAGGTTGGAGCACCTGTGAAGTCTATGAATTCTGTTTTTCTTCCTGGTACTGAAGTATCTGAAGATGAATTTCTCAGTATGCTCGATAGAAATAATATCAAAAACCTAATTTTAATTGATATTATTAATTCTTCGAGTGCCACGATGAGTAGCACTACCTCCACTGCGTATTCCTCGTTCAACCTGAAAAAAGAAAAAGCTAGCTCTTCATCTGACTCTAAAAGTACCTCATCAACCAAAGTAAAGGCTAACAGTACAGCTACCGGTATTAGTACTACAAAAAATGTTGATTTCGTTACCGAAATGAGTTTAAGCTTAACTATTTTTTCCAAAAAAGATGGCTTTAAAGCACCGGTTGGTGTGGTTGAAGGAAGAGCAACAAATGGCAGTCCTGAAACCACTGCAAATCAAATTGCGAGACGAATTGTTAAAAGAATGGTAAAAGCTTTAGATGAGCAAAATGCCTTTTAGCTTGAAAGTTATTGGGATTGAACAAAAAATAAGAATGTATTAAAATAGCTTTCTATCCACGAGCTGTTATCTTTTGCCGAAATAGGCTTAATGAACTTGTTTTATTGATTCAATTCATGCGCACAATTCGATAAACTAAATTCTTGAATCTTAGATTGATAAAATCCTAGAGGAAAGAAAAATAAAGAAGAGTTTTATTCATATGCTTGCCAATGGTTAGTGTATGTGCTGTTGCCGTCCCGCAGGGTAGGTATGCACTATATACTAACCGTTGGCATTTCGTTTTTTAATTCTTCTCACAATGATCAGAGGTAGAATTAGTAGAGGGCTAATTCAGCTAACTATTGCTATCTCCCAATCTTCGTTTTCTAATTTGCTTTCAAATGGGTCAAGGTTTATTTGATAACGAATCATAGAATATTTTCCTTAATCCGTATTTGGCTTGATGTCAACTTCTAAAAATTCAGTCCGATATGCTGAGAAATTGTATTTAGTGTTTAATGACTCATCCAAAGGGTTGGGCGAAATCAATTAGTAACCATTGATTTCAAAATCAGTTAAATATGTACGGCATAATGTTCCGTTGTCTCTATACATTGTAATTCTGTCTCTATTTTCTTCTCCTTTGTATTTTTGATTATTTCAACAGCCTTTGCATAGTATATTCTCTTTTCACCACCTGAAAATTCCCTTTCGAGGTAACAGTCAAATGAGATTACCTTGACTAATGCTATAAATGCTGAGACTTCTGCTGTTAAATTGGTCGAGGGCAGATTGAATTTTTTCAAGTACCTTTTCAAGGTCGTCCGAGTTTATTTTTTACTCAGCCTCCTAATTAAGTTCTCTGGGGTCATTCATAAAGAGTCACAGCCTGTCAGGCTGAAGAGTAATAATATGGTTATAGTATTTTTCAATTCGTTTTTATGGTACACAACGGTCTCGTATATGAATAGTAGCGGATTTTCATGCACAAATCTTTCCATTTTCTACTGGCCGTAGTTTTATGTTGATACTTTCGTTTAAGCGATTAAGTCGTTATTATTTTATACATTATTATAGCTAGTTATTTTACTACAATGGGTGTATTATCAGACAAATTTAACCTCCATTTCACATCTTTATAAATTGAAGAATAGGTTAATTCAATATCCCACCTAGGATCTTCGGTTTTAGTATCAAAATTTAAATACTCTGAACATTCTGGATCTCTTTCCAATTGAACTGTATAACGGAAAAGAACTACAGTATCTTTTGGTAACATATAATGTCCCTCCCCCAATCGGTACGTTTGAATTGTATAGCAGAGTACGTAACTTTCTGGAAACTTATCTTTAGTAAACTTTGCGAAATCTAAGTCGTAATTTTTATTCTGATAAATTATTTTCGGATCGTAAATAATAGCTGGTCCCAATCCTTTGTTTATAAGGATTTGTCTAAAGGTTTTAAACGGATAATTATTCAATTTGTCTGTTGAAAACTGCAGTCTTGGCTCAACTGATAGTCTGGCTTGTTGCCTAATCAAATGCGTCTGATAAATAAAAATTATTAAGGTCAAAAGACTTATTATCATTGCAGATAAACCAATTAATCGGTCAGTTTTTGGTATTTTGGATTCCTGCTTCATTAATTCGGATTTTTTGCGTTAAGTTATTTAGTAGAGATTAGCTAAAACGGCTCAGCTAAATGTAGCAGCCCCACTAAGGAGCAATTGATATTTTGGCCTTTGTTACATGCATTATTTACTCGCCTCATTAATAATATGGCTACCATCCTTGTAATTATTATTAATATAAGAACCAACTGGATTCCGGATTGTGTATTTAAATTCTTCGCTTGTAACCCAGTAATCATCGATTTTGAACTTAAATCTAATGCGACCAGAGCATGATTGTATTACACCAACCATAACTGAGAATATGTCACTCCCATATGCTGGTATATTTCTTGAGATGTTGTCATACCTCTTAGTATGATTAATTTTGCCGTCAGATATATCGAATTTACATATATAAGATACGTCAGGAAACATTCCGCTCGGAGGGCCTTCTTGTCTAATTTTAATCGAGTCTGTGTAAATATCGCCATAAGGACTATGATATGAATAGTTTATCACAATAGGATGATCATGAACTATTGGATCAAATAACCAGTCAGATAAACCATCCTTGCCTCTCGTGATTTCATCTATATCTGCTAAATAAATAACACGTCTCCCTCCATTTGTTATTGTCAATGGAGTGTTAGGTATTGTTCTCAGAATAGAAGTATCCTGAATACTAAATTCTGGAGCGTTCTTAAATGAATATTGGAAATTAGTCGCATCTCCCCATCCAATATTTTTTACAATCAACTTGCGAGGCCTAATAAACGGTCTTTCGAATACGATAATTGGTGTGGAATCAATTTTTACATCCACTAGCTCTACAACAAAGGCAGTTATAATACCTTCCAGGTTACCGCTATTTCTTAATACAAAAGTATATTCTGGAAAGGTACTGCTCTTCGATTCCGATACTTCCAAAGTCGAGGTATTTGTATTGGGAGTTTTTCTAGGTCTTTTAATGGATGAAGAAGTATTCGAAGAAGATATTTGGTCGGAAGAATCAACTGTTATTTCGGAAGATGTTTTGTTGGCAATTGAAGATTGTCATCAAAACAAAAATAATCG
>JABSSK010000297.1 GCA_013214265.1 Saprospiraceae bacterium
CCAAACTTTTTGATGCGGACATACTACTAAATCCCATGCCCAAATTTCTAGCAAAAGCGGCTCTTATTTTATCTTGTTTTTTTTGCGTGGAAGGAACTTCCTGCAAACAAATTATATCAGCGTTATACGAACCTAAAACTTCCGTGAGTACATCTGGACTTACGACTTGTTGTTTGTTATCGAATGGCTCTAAGCGGCGCATATTGAAGGTAACCAATGTAAGTTCGTTACTATCATTGTGATTGAGCTGCCCCCAAGGTCTTCCGATTATACTGGACACCTCCGCAAATCCAAGTACGATAACCCCCAAAGAAAATAAGAAATAGCGATCATGTACTATTAACCAAAAGACGAAGAAAAGGGCATTGGCCAATATCAACCAAGGAAATAACAACCCCGGAAAAACCAATGGAAAGAAAACATGGGGTGGGATATAAGGAGAGAGGTAAACCAGAAAAGTCCCTAAAACTAATAATAGGTTTACCCAACGCATTGCATTATACAAAACGGCTATTTTTTACTTGCCTTAAAAAGAAACTCTTTTTCCTCTTCATCTAAACTGCCATAACCGCTTTTTTTAATCTTGTCTAGAATAGCATCTAACTTTTCTTGGTGATCAGCAGATGGGTTATCGTCTGAGCTGGCATTACCTCGGTTGCGGGAAGTAAACTTATTCTTTAAATCGGGGCTCTTGTAAGCTACTTTAGGTCCTCTTCTTTCCTGTTTCCGATTAAACAGAGTATTGAAGAAATCAGAGACCATATTTATAATCCGATTAACCGGTAATGATAAATCGGTTCCACTCTGCAATTGCTTGACAAATAAAAAACCCATCGCTGCTCCTCCCAGGTGAGCCAGATGCCCTCCGGTATTTTGCTGCGCAGGGATGGCTATAAAATCAAGAAAGATCAGAACCGCAACAATGTATTTTAACTTAACATCACCTAAAAAGAGGAGTCGCATGATATAATCAGGCGCAATGGTTCCTGAGGCAACAACAACGGCCATCACTGCACCAGAAGCGCCCAATGCGTATTGACCTATAACAATTTGAGGAAAGACATTCGCAGACACAAAAAAGAAGATAGCTCCTACCAAGCCACCTAGTAAGTATAAAGGTAAGATCCTTTGGTTACCTATAAAGTCCCCAACTATTCGACCAAACCAATAAAGCATCAACATGTTCCACAAAATATGAAAGAAACCTTCATGTAGGAACATATGCGTAATAACGGCCCACGGATGAGTAAGTAAAGCCCAGCCATCAGCAGGCATCATAAAAAAACGCTTCACACTGATATAAAAATCAGGCGTATCCCCACCACTTCCTAGCCAAAGAAAAAGGTAAAGTATATTTAAAATAACAAAGACAGCGACGTTGACTATAACAATACGCGTAACCATATTGCCATAACTAAATTCGCGTTTCATATCATCCAAAATGGAGCGTAGCATGCTAAAATCATTACCTGTTCAAAAAGAAATACATTGCTGATAGATAACCATAATTTAGGTAACCATACCAGATTTTCAGTTAGCTCCCCGTAACTCATTCCTCTCCAAAGTCTTAACCAAAGGTATCGATTTTAAAGTTCAGAATGAGTAAAACCAATTACCTATATCGATTGCCAAACCTGCGCCAATACATAATTAATAACAAGCCAAACAAAGCACCTCCTACATGAGCAAAATGAGCAACTCCGCCATTACTCACTCGGGCAAAACCATTGATTCCGGAGAATAATTCAATGCCTGCATAAATTAAAACAAAATACTTCGCCTTTAGCGGTATAGGAGGAAAAAGCAATTGAATAACAGAATTAGGGAAGTTAAGACCATATCCTGCTAAAATCCCAAAAACAGCTCCCGAAGCCCCTAACATCGGAATATTAATAATATTAGGCGACACATTACCAGTCTGCAATTCTAAGTATTTAACAAATATGTATAGCAACATAGCCCCTAATCCAGTCCCTAAATAAAAGAACAGAAACCGCTTGGGACCCCATAATGCTTCTAATGGTGGACCAAACATAAAAAGAGCGAACATATTAAACAGAAGATGCATAATATCCCCATGCATAAACATATGCGTCACTAATTGGTAAGGCCGAAAAAATTCTGACGTGGGATAAAACATAGCCAACTGATAGCGTCCCCAAGCCGATAAATCGGTAACACCTCCGTTAAAAAGTCCAGAAAAACTTGAATTAGGATCACCGAGTAATAGCAAAGTACCAAAGTACATGAGCACATTGATGATAAGCAGATGTTTGACAACCTCAGAAACTCGCAACATAATCTCCCTTAGTTTAATACTATGCGTAACGGTTTATTTAACCAAACTGTTTTGATAGGGTATCTAGTTCGAAGGTAATGAAAGTATTTCGACCAGATGGGCTCTTAAATGGAGTTGCACAAGCAAAAAGCGTATCAATGAGCTTTTGCATTTCCGTAACCTGTAGAATCTGCCCACGCTTTATTGCCCCAGCTCTTGCCATAGATCGGGCAATATTCTCACGCATACCTAGGTCAAGATCCAAACCTGATTTATACTGTTCAAGCAAATGATCAATTAGTTCTTTTTCATTGGTAGAATTTAGCCCCGCAGGTACTCCATTTACGATAAAAGTTTGGTTCCCAAATTCTTCAATCTCAAAGCCTAGCTTATTGATATCTTCCCGAATCGCCCGGAGTATGTCGCTATCCATGGCACTGAGGTGAATGGTTTGTGGAAATAATTGCTGCTGAGTACTAGAGGCTTGACCATCCATCATATGCAAATAGCGTTCATACAAAACGCGTTCATGTGCTGCCTGTTGGTCAATCAGTAAAAAGCCCGACTTGATATGACTAACAATATATGTTGCATGAATTTGGTACGGTGCCTTACCTGTAGCGTTTACTTGATCTTTGTGCTGCCCCGGTTGATCATCGGCCCAGTCACTCTCTAATGTTAACGTATTGGGTTCATCCGACCCTAGCGCAGGTTCCCAGTCTGGTGTTTGTAAATCTGACTGGCTGGGTATATCTTTTGGAACATCCCCTAACCCTTCATATAACTTTTCCCAGTTTTTAATATTCCTCTGATGCCGAGTTGTATCCGAATTTGATATCCCCTGTCCTTGGCTTTGTTCCGATATTGTTCGTGAAGACTGCTGTCGATCAGGATTGAAGCTTGTCCCAGAGGAATCATATAGCCCTTGTTCCTGATCAAAATCTAGTGTTGGCATAATGCTATGCTGCCCTAGAGCGTGCCTAACCGCCACCCTAAGGTAATTATAAACCAAACGCTCATCATCAAACTTTACCTCCTGCTTGGTAGGATGCACATTTATATCAATATGCTTCGGGTCGATATTTAAGAACAATACATATAACGGAAAAGTACCATCTTGTAAAAGCTCCTCAAATGCATTACCAATAGCATGATTAAGATATCCGCTCTTTATAAACCGGTTGTTGACAAAAAAGTATTGCTCCCCTCGGGTTTTTCTAGCAAATTCAGGTTTACCAACAAATCCATTTATCGTCAGTATATCCGTCTCTTCGCTTACAGGCACTAATTTTTTATTTGCATTTGTTCCGAAAACATTAATAATGCGTTGACGCAAGTTTCCTGGAGGTAAATGCATTAACTCTTCATCCTGATGATATAAGCTGAAATGTACATCAGCATTTGCTAGGGCAATGCGCTGAAACTCCTCTGTAATATGCCTCATTTCAGCACTATTGGATTTCAGAAAATTTCTGCGGGCAGGCACATTAAAGAATAGGTTTTTGACGGCTATACTTGTACCTTGAGCTGCTTGGCAAGGCTCCTGCTTTTTTACCTGCGAAGCTTCCATCAAAAGACGCGTACCCATGTCATCCGTCTGCCGGCGAGTTTTTAATTCCACCTGAGCAATAGCAGCTATAGAGGCAAGGGCTTCTCCACGAAAACCCATCGTACGGATACAAAAAAGATCTTCCGATGATCGAATTTTGGACGTAGCATGACGCTCAAAACTAATCCGAGCATCTGTTTCACTCATTCCACAGCCATTATCAACCACTTGTATCAGGGTTTTACCCGCATCCTTAACAACAAGCTGAATGGTATCCGCCCCGGCATCAATTGCATTTTCTAATAATTCTTTCACTACAGATGATGGCCTTTGCACAACCTCTCCGGCTGCAATTTGATTGGCAATAGCATCTGGTAAAAGCTGAATCAGATCAGCCATAAATCGGTTTTCTTTTCGTTCGGATAAAAGTCCATTTCTACGTGGTATCCTCTCAGGAACTTTTAGTCTGTACTAACACCCGAAGATTCAATAGACTCTACTATTCCTGGTAAATAAATGGTTAAGGCCATATATGATAATAAAACAAGAACGGCAATAACGCCAATCAAGAGCATATTGGATCGCATTGCTCGCTGCTTTCGCAAACGCTGGTCACCTCGATACCCTCTCTTAAGCCCACTAGATATCCTAGCTTTCATAGCATCCGCTCCATCACCTTGGATTCTCTTCACACGATCCATACGCTCTTGTAATTCCTCCTTTTGCTGGTCCCAATACCGCGGCTTATACTCGTAACGCTGATGTTTGGGAACCTTAAAAAATCGTAATAGTGCCATAAAAATACTTCTGTTTGTAGTTACAGCTGAATCAGAAAAATACGACAAATCCGGCAAAATGTACACATTACAAACAGTTCCTGTTTATGAGATGTTTTTAAGTGTATACAACCAAGTCGATAATCAAACTGTATCTGTTACCTTTATTAATAAATAAGTTATTGAACGCATTACTTGGATAGGATGGATGCGCATTTTGAAAAAATGGGTGTGGGGCCTTTCCAGCATCATTCTAGATAAAAACAATTCCAGATTAAGGGTAATTGATTGTTAGAGAAAGATAATAGGTATAAATTTACAGTTTTAAAGCAGGGTATAAAGTCAAATCATGAGCGAGGTCATCAAGCATGAATGTGGTGTAGCATTAGTAAGGCTACTAAAGCCACTATCTTTTTATGAAGAAAAATACGGTTCCCCACTTTACGGTTTGGAAAAGCTACGCTTGCTAATGCAGAAGCAAAGAAATCGGGGCCAAGATGGTGCTGGACTTGCAACCATTAAACTAGACCCCAAAGCAGGCTCAAAATACATAAGTCGTAAACGAAGTATTGCTCCTAATTATCTTGACGATCTATTCAATCAGGTTTTTGCCCGTTTTGATGGAATTGACCAAAGCCGATTGCACGATGCCGAATGGCTAAAGGATCATATGCCCTATATGGGTGAACTCCTGCTGGGACACCTCAGATACGGAACGCATGGTGATAATTCCATAGAAACTTGCCATCCCTTTCTACGTCAAAACAACTGGATAACCCGCAACTTAATACTTGCCGGAAATTTTAATCTTACTAATGTTGACGAACTCTTTGATGAGTTAGTCGATTTAGGGCAGTATCCAAAAGAAAAGTCCGATACCGTTACGGTTTTGGAAAAAATTGGCCATTTCCTTGATGATGAGGTCCAACGCTTACATACTTGGTTCAAACCGGATGGGTATACCAATACAGAAATTAACGACCTCATCTTCGATCAGTTAGATATTCAAAGGCTTCTTCGCCGAGCTAGTAAAAAATTTGATGGTGGCTATGTTATGGCTGGGTTAATAGGCCACGGAGATGCCTTTGTTATGCGTGATCCTAGAGGAATTCGTCCAGCGTTCTTCTATGAAGATGAGGAGATAGTTGTGGTGTGTTCAGAGAGACCTACTATTCAAACTGCCTTAAATGTATCTGTGAATGATGTCCAAGAG
>JABSSK010000298.1 GCA_013214265.1 Saprospiraceae bacterium
GAAACGGACTACGTAAAGCACCATATTCAAAAAGTAATTGGTTTTTTTTTAGCTATGCGTCATTTTGCTGATCACTTGCGAAAATCAGGACACCAAGTCATTAGTATAGCGCTAGATGATCCGGAGAATCGTGGCGACTTGGGACTTAATATCCAGCATCAATTGAATTTGGGGGCTTTTGACTCTTTTGAATATCAGTGGCCTGACGAATATCGTCTGGACCAAATGTTAATATCCATAACAGCGGATTTACCGCAGGTGGTTTCTAGTGTTGATAGTGAGCATTTTTTGACTCAGCGGTCAGATGTAGCCAATTTATTCGCTGGTAAAAAGCAGTTTTTGATGGAAACCTTTTACCGAAAGGTGAGGAGAGACTATCAAATCATGATGGAAGCAGATGGTAAAACGCCACTCACCGGTAAATGGAACTACGACCATGAGAACCGTAAAAAACTCCCTGCTAAAGAAGACATTCCGGAAGCGCTACATTTTACTCGTGATGTTACTGGTTTAGTTCAAATGCTAGAAAAACAAGGTGTACAAACCATTGGAAGGGTAACACCCCAACAATATACTTGGCCAGTAACCCGCGAGGAAAGCTTGCAACTGTTAGAGCACTTTGTACGCATTCGCTTGCACAAGTTCGGTAAGTATCAAGATGCTATGACCGAGAAGCATTACTTGGTATATCATTCCAAATTATCGTTTGCTTTGAATACCAAAATGATTCATCCGCTCGAAGTGGTGGAAAGTGTAATAGCATACTGGAACCAGTATCCAGATACAGTGGATATCGCTCAGGTTGAAGGTTTTGTTCGCCAAATTATCGGTTGGCGGGAGTATATGCGCGGAATCTACTGGGCAAAAATGCCCGAGTTTGCAAGCATGAACTTTTTGGATCACCATGCATCGCTACCCCAGTGGTACTGGACCGGAAAAACGCGTATGAAATGTTTGTCACACAGCATCACCCAATCACTGGACTATGCTTATGCACATCACATTCAGCGGTTGATGATTACGGGTAATTTTGCCCTCCTGCTAGGAGTCGATCCCGATCAGTTGGATGAATGGTACCTGGGCATCTACATGGATGCTATCGAATGGGTGGAAATAACAAATACTCGCGGCATGAGTCAGTTTGCGGATGGCGGAATTGTGGGTACTAAACCCTATGTGTCAAGTGCCAATTACATCCATAAAATGGGGCATTATTGTAAAAACTGTCATTACAATCGCAAAGAAAAGTACGGTGTGAATGCATGCCCTTTTAATGCATTGTATTGGGATTTCTATGATCGTCATCGGGATAAACTGGGTAAGAACCCTAGAGTCTCCATGATGTATCGGGTGCTAGATAAAATGAACGGAGAGGAGAGAGCTAATATATTGATGCATGCTCAGAAAATTAAAGCACATGCAGATAACTTGTAGTAATTACAAATCAACGCTTCGGATTGATTCTAAATGCTGTTTATAAAATCTGATAAGTTGGTCTGGGTATCTATGTTGAGTTTTTTACGCAATCGGTATCTACTAATTTCCACACCACGAATACTGATGTTCATTAGGGGCGCAATTTCTTTGGTTGATAAGTTCATCCTCAAATAAGCACATAGCTGGTGGTCTTTATTAGTAAGATTTGGATGATTGTCACGAAGCCTTTTGATAAAATCTTCGTGCACTTGGTCAAAGTGATGAAAAAAGTGCTCCCAATCTTGATCAAGTTGTGTGTCTTCTCGCAACATGCTCTGGATCTTTCTTAGAGATTGCTTGAGTTCAGGGTCACTTGCTTTCTTTTTGAGCTTTAAAAACTCGTTTTCTATTTGACTAATCAGTTCTTTCTTTTGCAATAAATGCATGGTGGTAGATGCGAGTTCTGCGTTTTTATGTGCAACTTCGTTTTGAAGCTTCTCTTGTTGTAATAAGTCAATAGTTTGTTGAGAGGCTTCTTCTTTCATTTTGTGTATTGCACTAAGTTCATCCTTTTCAAAGAGTATTTTCTCCTTTTCTTTTTTGTACTGTAATCGTGGTACTAATACTAGACTGGTAAGCGCTAAAAGAAAAATGAATAAATAAGATAAATAAGCGGCCCGGGTAAGATACCAGGGGGATAAAATATTGAAAGCATAAGTTGTCAGTCCCCCTTTAACTTGCCCCACTTTAGATTCAACCAGAAATTCATAGCTTCCAGCAGAAAGATTCGTGTACTCTCTAATTGTGGTTTCTGACCAGTTGGACCAGTTGTCTTCTAACCCTTTTAGGCGATGCCTAAACTGTACTTTTTGATTGTTCCCAAAATGGGTTGCTCCGAAATGGAACCGTAAGGCATTTTGAGAAGCAGCTAAGTTAGGTGTATCAATAGAATCACCCTGGATGCCACCAAAAATGAGGCTATCATGAGGATGTATTAAATTGACTTCTTCAATTAAGGATTCAAATACAATTGCCTGATTCAGTTTGGATAGGTCAACGTGCATAAATCCATTTTCAACGCCGAAATAAACATCATTCGGGCCACTGGGGTAGATGAATTCAAATCCAGGTATCATTTTTGACCGTAACCCGGGCAGAATGTGACGGGTTATTTCTTTTCGTAAACCAAGGTCTTTGACTTCTAGATATCCCACTTCAGATTGGGTGATAAACCAGATTTTACTTCCAGCCTGTTTCAACCTGAGGATTTCTTTATTACTCCCAATCAGGCTATCCAAAAAATCGTATTTGACAAAACGATCTGGTTCTTTTTCATATCGGAATATACCTTGAGTTGTTGCGGCAACCAGTTCCTGGTCAAGGGAAAAAATATAATTCTTCGTGTCACTGGGTAGTCCTTGTGCGGCGTTATACAATTTTGACTCAATCAACTGCCCTTCCGGTGATAGATGAATACGGAATACACCTCGGTAAGGATGCGATACCCAAATCATTCCAGAAGGGCCTGCAGCTAAAAATCGGCTGGATTCTTGGAATCCGGGCATAGTGGATTGATATTTCCATTTTCCATTTATTTTTTTGTAAATCACCAGACCATAGTAAGAACCCGCGATTAAAATGTTTTTATGACTCGGATGCCGGATATAAGTCCAATGACCATTATTGTCAGGGTTAAGTTTTTGGGCTCCAGAATTTGCAACATGAAAACCTCCATTGGTATGTCCTAGAAAAAGCTGATCGTTAATCGAATTGAGCCCCCACACTTGACCTTTTGTATTCGGTATCATAGTACCTCGAAATGAACCCGGCTGTAAATTGAACAAACCGTTATTGGTACCAGCATAGAATTGATCTCCCGATTTTATGAAAGTATAACCTAGTCCAGTAGCTTCTCCACTTGGCTGAATAACTGAATATGGTTGTTGGATGGGAACCAGATCAATACCATTGTCTAAACCAAGCCAAAGGTTACCATTTCGGTCGTAGTGAATAGCGTGAATTTTGGGGTTTTGTAGCCCTGAGTTTTCGTTGTAATGAATCAGTTGATCAGTATCCGGATTGAAAATATACAATCCGGAAAAGTTGGATCCGATCGCTATTCTCCCATCAGGTAAAAGCAAACTACACTCGATACTTTGCTGCTTTAATGGTTGCAGTTTTTCAGGCTTCCAGGGCGTTATTTTATCATCAGCACAATGAAAAATCCCATGGTCACTAGTTACTATTAAGTACTCCTCTTTTTTCCAAGCATGAATTTGCCTAACAATGATATCATTGGGGAGACCAATAGCGGGTAGCGGAACCCAAGCGTTATTTTTAAAAGCAAAAATGCCATAGCCTTCCTGCTGAATCCAGGCCATACTTTGGGTTTTTCCCAGAAAAAGTAGTGCAGTAGCGAAGGTATCAACATTGATCTCTCCTTTGTGATATCGATAGATGCGATCAGAGGCACGAAAAAAAGCACCCTGTCCGGGTAAAAATAACGCGTCCCAAACGTCTTCGAAATTCGAATACTTTTTAGGGATTAAAGGCTTTAGAGACTGGTACTGAAGCTCTCCTTTTTGATTGGGCGTAAAATATCCTAATTCATCCTGCCCCCCTGCAAAAATTCGAGTTGGATACGTACCCTTAGCTATTGATCGCACAATGGTACTCTGCGGGAGCCCTTGGATTTTCCATCTATTGCCCGAATAAGTTAATAGCCCACTATTATTAGCAAAATACATTCTACCCGCCTCAACCTCTACAATTTGCCAGGATTGTGTGCCTCCCTGATACATGTCCTTCTGAAAAGATTGAACCAGCGGCCGCCCTAATAATGGCTCTTGGGCCTGATTGGTAGAACATAGCACAACAGTAAGGGCACACATCAAAAAGGTCAGACGGATCCGATAATCACTAAAAAAAAATTGGGAATGATGTAGCAATGATGTAGTGTTTTTGTAGAAATGAGAAAGTTTATTTTTAAATGTCCATTTGTGATGTAGTCAAGATGAATATAAAAAATTTTTAGATAGGGCCCTTATAAATACTTTAGTTCTATGCACTATGCTAGTTAAAAAATTAAATTTTGCCAAGAGGGATGGTATCTCATGATTTGAGAAAGTTCGTGATGAAAATATTCCTAGGCAGTAAACTAAAAAAAGTAGCCATGATTAAAAAGGCCCTACTGTGCACCTTAAGCTGTTTGTGTTTAGCAGTCAGCATTCTATCTGCACAGGATCTTACGGTCACAGGAGTAGTCACCTCGGCAGAGGATCAGCTTCCTGTGATTGGAGCTAATGTGCTCGTTAAAGGCACCAGTACTGGTGTCGCAACTGAACTAGACGGAACATTTAGTATAAGTGTACCATCTGAATCGTCTGTTCTCGTTGTATCCTACACTGGTATGATGACCCAAGAGGTTACCATTGGTGACCAAAAGGAGTTAGATATCGTTATGCAAGCAGATGTTCAAACCCTCCAAGAACTAGTTGTGGTAGGGTATGGTGTACAGAAGAAAAGTGTTGTTACGGGGGCTATCGCATCGGTTTCAGCAGAAGAAATTGAACAAACACCCGTATTGCGAATCGAACAAGCTTTGCAAGGTCGAACTGCAGGCGTTCAAGTGACCAGTACATCCGGACAGCCTGGCGATGCCCTGACCGTCCGCATTCGTGGAGCAGGAACGACAGGAAGTGCAGATCCACTCTATGTAGTCGATGGTCTGCCCGTAGGTGGAATCGATTACCTGAATCCAGGTGATATCGAGTCTGTTGAGGTACTTAAAGATGCAGCTTCAGCAGCAATATACGGTGCACGTGCTGCAAACGGTGTGGTGCTGATAACAACTAAAGGAGGAAGAGCTGGTGAACTACAAGTGAGCTACGACGGGTATTACGGTGTTCAAAACCCTTGGAAAAAGATGGGGGTACTTAATGCGACACAATATGGCATTATACAAAATGAAGCGGCCGCAGCATCCGGTTTAACGGAACCATTTGCTGACCCATATGCTTTAGGCGAAGGAACCAATTGGGTGGATCAGATTTTCGAAGAAAATGCACCCATTATGAATCATCAACTTTCTGTTAGCGGTGGAAATGATAAGTCCACCTTCGCTGGATCCTTCGGATACTTCACCCAAGACGGTATTGTGGGTGGTGATAAATCCACCTTTGAAAGATTTAGTGGCCGTATCAATTCTGAGCATAAGGTTGGTCGTAAATTCATTTTTGGTGAAAACTTATCTTATTCCCGTATTTATCGCAAAAGTATCGACGCTAACAATGAATTTGGTGGTCCTTTAATGAATGCTCTGAATATCGACCCGGTCACGCCAGTTTTCGTTACAGACCCAACAATAATAAGCTCGT
>JABSSK010000299.1 GCA_013214265.1 Saprospiraceae bacterium
GAAATATGGCAAGATACATTCGTTAATGTCGTATAATTGTAGCACTAACCACACTAGAATTTCCGAAGTATGAAAAACTGGTACTGCCTGATTGGCTGTGTATTCCTGATTTTTGGTGCCTGCCCGGTGTTTAGTCAGGAATCTTCTGTAGACTTTTACACCACTGATTCCATCCAACAGCTCGATCTCCGATTTGAGGCGGATAACTGGAGGTTTATTCTCGATTCGCTTCGTTACAACGGAGATGAGATGCTGCAGGCTGATTTGACCATCAATGGTCAGCAGCTATCGAGGGTTGGCGTGCGCATTCGTGATTCGCGGGCTTTTAAGCCAGGGGACTTACGTAATAGCCTGCATATTCAGCTTAATTACGAGCTTACGGATCAAAATTATCAAGGTTATCAATCCATCAAATTATCCAGTGCGCTACGTGACCCGAGCTTGGTTCGGGAGGTATTGGGTTACGAGATAGCACGTAATTATATGCCTGCTCCAAGAGCAAATTATGCTAAACTCGTTGTGAATGACGAATATTATGGCTTAATGGTTAATGTTGAACCTACGGATAGTCCCGTATTTCTAAATCGGAACTTTGGCCAGTCAGAAGGCGACCTGTTCCTGTCGGTAGCACCGCGCAAGGAACAAGTGCCTGCTGGTTGTGCGAATGCTTCCTACGGTGCATTAGCTAGCCAACAGAATGAGACGTGTTTCCCGTTTTTCTTCAAGGCCATTACAGGTAATTCATTTGATGCATTATCTGAATTAGCGTCTGCTTTGGATACTGGTGAGGATAAGCTTCCGGATGCCTTGGATATTGATCGTACCCTTTGGATGCATGCTTTTAACAATGTGACTGCTAATTTGAATAGTTATTCTGGACAAAATACGCAGCATTACATGGTTTTCAAACCTACTATGGGTCCGGCAGTGCCGATGGTTTGGAACTTGAATCTAGCTTTTGGCAGCTTTAAAAATACGGGAGAAGGTTCTGATTTGAAGCCACGTGAGATGGTCCAACTTGACCCGCAATTACATGCACGTAATGGAAAAAAACCATTGATAAGTGTGCTTTTACAAAATGATACGTACCGCAAAATGTACCTCGCTCATGTGCGAACGATTTTGAATGATCATTTTGTAAATGGTGCTGCGCAAGAAAGAAGTAAAGAACTGCAAGAGCAAATTCGTATCGCTGTACTTACAGATCGCAATCGATATTATACGCGAGCGGATTTTGAGGATAGTATGGAAGAAACCATAGGGAAACTCAGCAAAATTCCTGGATTAGGGAAGTTTATACGTGATCGGGCTTCTTGGTTAAAAAAGACGGATGAGATGTTAATCATTCCACCCACTATTGAAGAAGTTACTTACAAAGAGCGGGCGCAATTTTCGCGAGAGCGAATTGAAAAGTTTCATATTCAAGTTCCAACGGATCGGTTTACTAAACGAGTTATGATCTCGTATCGCTTAGGAGAAGAGGGGCCTTTTCAAATCGCTTATTTAAAGGATGATGGTAATTCATTTGACGAAAAGGCGAATGATCAGATATTTGGAATTGTCATTGATCCTAAAGGTCGAGCCAACGTTTTGGAATACTTTATCATGGCAGAAAATGCACGTGATGTGTCCTTCTCTCCTCATGATTATATGCGGAACAAACACATCATTACATTAACGGATCTCAATTAAAAAGGTAAATTTATGTAAGCAGGAAAGGGTGATGTACCCCTCCATCAAAAATTGGAAATCATGATTCGGTTCATATCGGGAATATGTACGTTGGTTGTATGCATTGGAACCACTGGCTTAGTCGCTCAAAATGACATTTATGATTCCAATACAATTACGGAGATTCGGATAACATTCACCAACCCTTCTTGGGCAGACAGTTTACAAAACCTAAAAGAAGACCCCTCCCAGCCTCGGTTGTTGGCTGATCTGAGGGTCAATGATGTGCTGTATCCGTCGGTAGGCGTACGGTATAAAGGTAATTCTTCTTACAATGCGGTTCAGCGCAAAGGGAAACAAAAACTACCTTTTAATATAAAGGTGGATTATCAGATTGAAGGGCAATTATTACCTGGAGGATACAACAGGCTCAAGTTGTCAAATGGTTTCCGGGACCCTAGTATGATACGTGAGGTATTAGGTTATGAAATAGCCCGATCTTACATGCCCGCTTCTCAGGCTAATTTTGCTCGTGTTTTCATTAATGAGGAATATTTTGGGTTATATACCAGTGTGGAATCCGTCGATGCGCATTTCTTGCTTGATCAGTTTGGTGACAACCAAGGTACATTCTTAAAATGTGATCCGGTATGGGGATACCAACGCCCTGCAGAATGCCCAGAAGGGGATAAGTCATCACTACAATATCTAGGTCAGCAAGTGCCTTGCTACCAAGGGTTGTATGAAATGAAAAGTGATAGTGGGTGGTCTGATTTGATTGACTTAACAAAGGTATTGCATCAGAATACCGATAATTTGGATCAGGTCCTTGATATTGACCAAACCCTTTGGTGGTTAGCTTTCAATAATGTAATGATCAATTTGGATAGTTATCAGGGCGCATTTTGTCATAATTATTATCTATACCAAGATAAGGAAGGTACATTTCATCCGGTAATTTGGGATTTAAATCTCGCTTTTGGAGGCTTTTCATTGCTGGGTTTACCTGAGCAGAAGAGTTTGGATGCGCAGGGAATGGAACAGATGAGTATGTTTATTCATTACAAACAACAAAATGCTAAACGGCCACTCATTACGAAAGTGCTTTCCAATGATTTATACCGTAAGATGTATGTAGCACATATTGAGACGATCCTTAATGATTACTTTTCTGCGGGTCAATTGGAAAAGCGCGCTAATGAATTACAGGCTATAGTTAAGGATGCTGTTCTTGCGGATACGAAAAAGCTGTATTCAGATTCTGCGTTCACACAAAATTTGTGGCATACGGAGATGGCGGGTAGTACCCCAATAATTGGTATTTTGGAACTCATGGAGGCTCGCGCTTCGCATTTGCGGAACCATAAGCTTATCCAAAAAGCTGATCCAGAAATTCTGGAGCCGGTATTTGAGGAGGAGGCAGAAGCCATTAGGGTCCGAGTGCAAATGAAGGGGACAGAGTCAGGGTGGATTTTTTATCGAAACGGGAAGCACGGTCGCTTTCATAAACGTGCTATGGTTCTTAAGGCGTCTCTTCATGAAGGTCAAGGTTCAGACGGATGGGCATGGTATGAAGCTATGATTCCAAAAAATGGTGATAGTCGTTTTGACTGCTATTTCGTTGCGGAAGCCAGAGTAAATGCCACGGTATTACCTTCCCGATCGGGTACAAACTATTTCACTTACGGTGAGAAATAGTTTTTCACTCTTGATCAACCTTCGCTAAGTTACTAGTATTAAGAAACATCGATGCTCAGAAAATCAGTCGATTATGTTATTAAAAATTAATCCGGACAATCCGGCAGGCCGAAAGATCCAACAGGTTGTTGAGGTACTGGAGAAAGGAGGTATCATCATATACCCTACGGATACGGTATATGGTTTGGGTTGTGATATTAACCATAGTAAGGCTGTAGAAAAAATTTGCCGTTTACGTGGGCTCGATGCTAAGAAAGCCATGCTGGCTATGATTTGTAAAGATATAAGCCAGATCTCAGCATTTACGACTCAAATTGACACCCCTATTTTTAGGATGCTAAAGAAGAATCTTCCTGGGCCTTTTACTTTTGTCTTGAAAGCAGCTACTAGTGTTCCGAAAATGTTTAAGAACCGAAAGAAGACAATAGGGGTGCGTGTACCCAATCACCATGTGCCGATTGCTATTGTGGAGGCACTCGGACGACCTATCCTGACCACATCCCTTAAGTCTGATGACGAAATTCTGGAGTATTTTACGGATCCGGAAGACATCTACGATGATTTTAAAAAAATAGTGGACATAGTGATTGACAGCGGACTTGGAGGTAATCATCCTTCTACTGTGGTGGACTGTACCGATGACAAACCGGTGGTGATTCGTTTGGGAGCTGGGGTTTTATCGTTCTCATAATAAAAAAATAATGAAGGGTTTTCCTAATTATTCTTCAGCTGATGCTGTAAATGGCTTAACTTTTGTTTTTCATAGTGATGAACATATCATCAGGGTATGGCTGTCAACGATGACAGGAAAAGAGCTAGTATATATTGACGAAAAGCTGGTTTTGAAGAAGCGTAATGTTTTTAAGTTGAAAACATTGGATTCGTTTATGGAAGGCTCTACCCATTACGAATTAGAATTACATACCAAATTGTATGCAGGGTACGAGGTTCAGGTATATGTCTTTCGTAATGGCGTTATTTTGGGTGGGCAGATATGCCGTGTTGATAATCTGGGTAAATACAATATAGAAGAAGTGGTAGACCTCCAAGAGGCACAGGAAAGGCATCTAGATCGGAACCGTTCTCGTGGGCACAAGGCTTTACATGAGTACGATCTGGAAGAGGCACAAAAATCATATCAGGCGGTACTCGATGTTGTTCCGGATGACTCGGAAAGTTTTCTATTTATGGCTTGTATTGCGTCGTTAGAGGAGCGATCTGATGCGGGATTTACTTTTCTGCGGGAGGCGTTGGCAGCAGGGCTTTCGGGACGAGACCGTATTCTTAAATTGGACTTTTTGGCTTTTTTACGGATGCAGTCTGAGTTTGATTCGTTTCGGGCTGAGTGGAAATTGTAAAGCTTTATCATTTTTGCAGTAATCTTTTCAGAAAAGGCCTTCTTTCCGATAACAGGTGTTATTTTAGGCGCAATTTTATATCTATGCGCTATACTTTTCTTTTTTCGTTTTTACTGGTAATTATTACCAATCCTGCTTTTGCTCAGGCTTCTTTGGTCAGGGGTAATATTGTTGATGCCGCTTCTGGTCAGCCGGTAGCTTTTGCTTCTGTTCAGATATCGGGTACGGGCTTGGGTACTATTTCTGATGAGAATGGATTTTATTCCATTCCGGAAGTACCAACTGGTGATTGGGTTCTTCAGGTACGTTTTTTGGGGTATGCACCAATTGATACGGCTATTGCAGTGGAGGCGGGTCGAATTTATTATCGGCGAATTGCGTTGGTGCCTGATGCGGTTGAGTTGGAAACGATCGATATTTCGGCAAGGCGTGAACGCGATCGAAGTTCCGTGAACATGTCAGCGCGAAGACTTGAATCGGAAGATTTTGCGCAATTACCGAATATTGGGGGTACACCTGACTTGGCGCAATACCTTACTGTTCTGCCCGGAATCGTGAGCACTGGTGATCTGGGTGGGCAGTTATTTAATCGCGGAGGATCTCCTTCCCAGCAAAAAGTACTTTTGGATGGGCTTACTATTTTCAATCCATTCCACTCCATTGGTTTATTTAGTGTTTTTGAAACAGAAGCTATCCAGTCAGCGGATGTACTGACGGGTGGTTTTCAAGCTAATCATGGTGGTCGGTTATCGGCTATTCTAGATATAAAAACCCGAGCTGGTCATCAAAAAGGGTGGCACGGGCTGGTCTCGGCCAGTCCTTTTCAGGCTCGTTCTTTAATTGAAGGGCCCATAGTAAAGTCAACCGATGAAAAGCCTGGTTCGGTTTCTTTGCTGGTCACCGGAAAATATGGATATCTGGATCAAACGTCTCCAGCGTTATATCCTAATGCGGCTAACCAGTCGATACTGAGTCAGGATGCTTTGGGATCGGGTGAGGAAGGGCTTCCTTATTCTTATCAGGATCTTTACGGTAAAGTATCTTTTAATGGATCATCAGG
>JABSSK010000003.1:0-27047 GCA_013214265.1 Saprospiraceae bacterium
CCATGTCCAACCGTTTTCCATCAGCGGTTGCGATGGTCAGATCAACAGCCGAACCTCGATTATGCATTGATCCTTTTCGGGGGTCTGCCACATAACGTGGGTCAGGCACTTTGTTCCAGAGTTTCCATTGAATTGGGCGGGGACGATAGCAATCAAAAAAAACCAATCTAAAATCGCTATTATCAAGTTCGGCTGCAACTTTTTGTAAAGTTTCTCCTACTTCAGGACGAACAAAGCAGCGGCCACAGTCGTACATTTTTTCTTCAACAAAGTTGTTAGTAGTGGCATACTTCAGATCAATTATTGCGCTAGGGATTAATCTGATTAGTTCAACCCATTCTGTAGTATCATAATCGATAGATGGTGGTAAGGGTAGTTTTTCTTCTTTTACGATCTGTATTGAATCTGGCACGTGAGTAATGTTACCCTTGGCTTGGTCCTTTTCGGGTTCACAAGCAAGGGTAAAAAAGAGTACGATTAGGAGTAGGGTTTCTGGATTCCTCATTTTTAGTTAGTTTTGCGTCAATTTTAAGCAAGTCAATGAAGTTCAGCAAATTACCTATTTGGTTGTATGGTTTTTTTGTGGTTTTACTCATTCCAGCTCTGTTAATCAATTTGGGCTTGATGACCTTTATAGATGACGAAGGTATTCGAGTTCTTGTGGCAATGGAGATGGATTTATCTGGCAACTGGATTACACCAACTTTGCATGGGGAATTCTACTATAAAAAACCACCTCTTTTCAATTGGATATTGCTGGGATGGTTCAAAGTAGTAGGAAAAGTTAATGAATTTACGGCCAGAATACCAACAATTATTGCACTTCTTGGATACGCGGGAACAGTCTTTTATTTCTATCGAAAAGCGCTCGGCAAAGAATTTGCTTTTGTACAAGTCATTGCGCTCATTACTTGTGGAAGGATTCTTTTTTGGGATTCTATGTTAGCTTTGATAGATATTACTTTTTCTTGGGTAGTCTTTACCCAGTTTATGGTTGTTTATTTTGCTTTCGCAAAAAAGCGATGGTTACAATTATTTGTCATTACCTATGTGCTAACAGCCATTGGCTTTATGCTTAAAGGGCTGCCGGCTATTGTATTTCAAGGTATTACTCTATTGGCTTACTTCACCTTTCGGGGCGCGTTTAGGCAACTCTTTAAATGGCAACACATTGTAGGTGGTCTTATTTTTATACTGATTGTGGGCGGATATTATGGCATTTACCATCAGTATAATGATTTGAATAATGTGTTTCAAACTCTATTTTCTGAATCTTCGCAGCGAACTGTCGTGAATTATGGTATAAGGAATACCATTTTGCATGTCTTTACCTTTCCGGGCGAAATGACGTATCATTTTTTGCCTTGGTCGTTTTTGATAATTTATGTGCTGCGATGGGACATTTTGGAAAAACTAAAAGCGGATCCATTCATTACATTTAACGCTTTTATATTCCTAGTGAATATTCTGATTTATTGGACATCCCCAGAAGTATACCCAAGGTATCTTTTGATGTTTGTGCCTTTGATTTTTTCTGTTTTATTTTATCTGCATCACCTTCATAAGCTGGAGAATTCATGGCAGTATAAAGGGGTACGACTATTTTTTTGGGTTTTGGTGGTGATTTTGACGGTAGGATGGTTGGTTATACCTTTTATGGATAGGCTGGATTTTATTCACTTAAAGAATATGAAAGCTATTTTATTAGGGGTATTAGTGGTTGTCATAGTCAGTATATTTCATCGAAAAGATTGGAACCGTTTCGTTCTTATTGGTTTTTTGCTGTTAGTCTTTCGGATAGGTTTTAATTTCTTTGTTTTGCCTGATCGTAATGCTAATGACTTTGGTGATTTATGTCGGCAGTCCTCACTCGCTATTGGGCAAAAGTACCAGGATAAACCCATGTATGTATGGCAATTCGAAACGGAAATGCAGATGACTAATTCTACCTATTTAACAGATATGAGACAAAGCATTATCCCAGTTGCAACAAAACCAGCGGAGGAAGAGTCGGTTTATATAATTGATCCCGATAGCTTCCCTGAATTGAGTTACACTGTAGTGGACTCTATTTATGTTCGGCATGGCCGAAAAACCTATCATATAGCAAGTTTTACGAATAGCGATAATGATTAAATCCGCTATAAAAATTGGAAGATGAATCCGAAAATATCAGTAGTAGTAACTGTATACAATGAAGAAGAAAATATTCGCCCGTTAATCGAACAGATTACGGCTGCTATGGATGGGCATGAATATGAAATTATCTATGCGGATGATGGTTCAAGCGATAAAACCGTTTCGATTTTACACAATATAGATCATCCTCGGTTACGGGTTGTTGAGCTTAAAAGAAACTATGGGCAGAGTACAGCTTTAATGGCTGGAATTGATTTTGCTAAAGGGGAATATATTGCCACAATGGATGGTGATTTACAGAATGATCCATCGGATATACCAGCCATGCTGGCTCTTGCTGAGGAGGGAGGGTATGATATGGTAGCGGGTAACCGTGCAAACCGAAAAGACGGTGTCTTTCTTCGAAAGATTCCCAGTCGGATTGCTAATTATATTATTCGTGAAGCAGGTGGTGTCAAACTCAAAGATTATGGTTGTGCTCTAAGGGTCATGAAGGCTGATCTAGCAAGAGACCTTGGTTTGTATGGAGAGTTACACCGGTTTATCCCGCTATTGGCTCATCTGGAGGGTGCCCGATATACACAGATAGATGTTAAGCACCATGCCCGAAAGTTCGGAAAATCAAAGTATGGCTTGAATCGTACGTTTAAAGTAGTGAGTGATTTACTTTTAGTACTCTTCTTTAAAAAGTATATGCGCCGCCCTATGCACCTTTTTGGTAATACAGGTCTTTTCTTTATTGCAGTGGGGATACTTATCAATCTTTATCTTTTGGTTCTTAAATTCATGGGTCAGGATATTTGGGGTCGGCCATTATTAATTCTAGGTGTTTTATTATTACTTGGAGGAATTCAGTTCGTTACAATTGGTATAATTGTAGAAATTCAGATGCGTACTTACTATGAATCGCAGGATAAACGACCATATAAATTACGATCTTTAGTAAATGGTTCTGAAATTGAGAATATTAAGATTTTACCTTAGGTAAAATTTTTATGATCAGTCTGACTGGTTTTTTCTAGATTTAGAAAAACGAGTCAGACTATGCCGAAGCGAATCTCCTTCCGTCAGGGATTATCCTCTATTCTTTTTTGGTCCATTATTTCTGCTGCTTTTATTGGCCCTGGAACAGTAACGATTGCAGCCCGTGCTGGTGCTGATTTTCGACTTCAGTTACTGTGGGCCCTAGTTTTTTCAATTTTAGCTACTATTAGCCTTCAGGAAGCTGCAGCACGAATTACGATTGCTTCGGGTAAGAGCCTTGGTGAAATTATTGCCCTACAATTTTCGTCGAGAAAAGGGAAAGGGTTACGATGGTTTTTATTTATAGCGGTTGCTTTCGGCTGTGCAGCATATCAGGCTGGAAACCTTTTAGGAGCACTTTCTGGTTTAAGGCTCGTAAGTACTGTGTCCAATGGGATAGGGGCACTTGTATTAGGATCTATTTGCTTTGGATTTTTGTGGATGGGTAATTTTCGGCGTATTGCTCGCTTATTGGGTACTGTAGTTGCTTTGATGGGCATTGTTTTTATAACGGTTGGTAGCCAAAGTGAGGTTTCTTTTACGGAATTATTTCAGGGTACTTTTCAACCAACCTTACCTTTGGGTAGTGCCATTATTATTGTTGGACTGATAGGAACGACTATCGTTCCTTATAATTTATTTTTAGCATCGGGTATTTCACAAGGGCAGGACGTAAGAGAGATGCGTATAGGTTTAGTCCCTGCTATTTTGATTGGTGGTATCATTTCTGTTGCGATTATGGTGGTTGGTGCTACGATTACAGGTTCTTTTTCTTTTGAATCTTTGTCCCAAGCACTTGAAGTAAAGCTAGGTAATCTTACAGGTACTTTTTTCGGCTTTGGATTATTCGCGGCGGGTCTGAGCTCGTCGATCACCGCCCCACTTGCCGCAGCTATAACAGGACGCTCTTTATTGGATGGGCATAGAGGTTTCTGGGAAGTTAATGGACGATATTATCGATTGGTCTGGATGGGTGTGTTGGGTATTGGTTTGTTTTTTGTTATCGTAGACATACAACCCATACCAGCTATTATTTTAGCTCAAGCCATCAATGGTTTACTCCTTCCGATTGTAGCTATTTTTTTGTTTGTTGCTGTTAATAATAAGGTACTTCTTGGTGAATATGCCAATGGTGCTCTGGCTAACTTCTTTATGCTAATTATTGTGGTGGTGACTTGTTTTTTGGGGTTGAATAATATATGGAAGGCTGTCAATCGAGCTATGGGATGGTCCATGGAACAGGAACGTTATTCTTTATTTATTTTTGCTGGTATCAGCATCCTCATAGCCATCACAATGGTTTGGCGTGTTTTGTTAAACAGACGATAGGACGATAAATAAAAAGGGTATGTCCACTTGTGATCGTTAGACATACCCTGGTTGTATTTATTTTTTGCCGTAAGGCTTGCAGCTAGACGGCTACAGATTTCATTTCGCCTTTGTATGCTCCTGCTTCTAATTTGCCTCGAATTGCACTGAAGGCAGCAAGTGTTTCTTTCACATCTTGCTCCGTATGCACAGCAGTAGGGATAAGACGCAACAGGATCATGCCTTTAGGTATAACAGGATAAATTACTACCGAGCAGAAAATATTGAACTCTTGGCGCATATCGTGAATTAGGTTTGTTGCTTCACTTACGGATCCGTTCATATAAACGGGCGTGACACAACTTGAGGTATCACCTAAGTCAAAACCAGCATCTTTAAGGCCAGACTGCAATAGGTTCACATTTTCCCACAATTTGTCTTTCAATTGTGGATTTTTACGCAGTAACTCTAGGCGCTTAAGGTTACCGATAACAAACGGCATTGGTAGTGACTTTGCAAATATTTGCGAGCGTACACTATATTTTAGGTAGTTAATGATTTCTTTATCACCAGCTATAAAAGCACCAATACTAGCCATTGACTTTGCGAAGGTACTAAAGTAGATATCGATATCATCTTGCACGCCCTGTTCTTCACCGGCACCAGCTCCGGTAGCACCTAGTGTACCAAACCCATGGGCATCATCCACAAGTAAGCGGAAGTTATACTGTTTTTTGAATTCTACTATTTCTTTTAGTATACCCTGCTCACCACGCATACCAAAAACGCCTTCAGTGACAACGAGGATACCACCTCCTGTTTCTTCAGCAATAACTTGAGCTTTTGCTATTTGCTTGGCAAAGCTGTCAATGTCATTGTGTTCAAATGGTAAGCGTTTTCCGATGTGCATACGTACGCCATCATAAATGCAAGCGTGATCGTCTTTATCGTAAACCAGCACATCACGACGATCCACCAAAGCATCAATCACAGACATAATCCCTTGGTATCCGAAATTGAGCAGCATGGCTGTTTCTTTCTGAACAAATTCGGCCAGGTTATTTTCCAGCTCTTCGTGATATTTACTTTCTCCTGACATCATTCTTGACCCCATTGGGTAAGCAAGGCCCCAGTCTCTAGCTGCTTCCTCATCAACTTTACGTACCTCAGGGTGGTTACCCAGGCCTAGGTAGTTGTTGACACTCCATACAATCATTTCTTTGCCCATAAAAGTCATACGGCCACCCAAATCACCTTCTAGTTTAGGGAAAGTGTAATAGCCATGTGCTTTATCAGCGTATTGCCCTAGGGGACTTTTGTTCTCAAGTAGTTTCTGAAACAAATCCATTATGGTCAGATTTTTAATTGGCTAATCCCAGATTACTGGAAATTCGTACGCAAATTTAGTTGAAATACAATCAATTGTCACTACCTACCATATCTTTTTTACTTGTGGATGATCTATCCATTTACTCCAGTTTTTATTGTAGGTATGCACTTCATGGGTTGTATTTCCTTTGGCATTTTCGATTGGGTACCCATGATTTACCCACTCAAACAGGCTACCGTACAAATTAAAGACATTGGAATAACCTTTATTTTTCAGCTTTTTCCCAATTTTTTCGGATCGATAACCTACTGAGCAATATATGATGATTTTGGACTCCTTGGGAATGTTAGTCAAAACCGTTTCGTCTAAATTACGATAACCAATGTGGCGTGCATACGGAATATGGCTAACCTCATACTCGTTCTTCTCCCGTGCGTCTAGTATATATACGGTACTCATCTCTGCTTTTAATTCCGATACACTGATCAGGGGAATGGTAAAAGATAATAGGTTTTGAAGTCGTTCATCGAATGCAGGATTCAATATTTGGGGGCGATCAGTTGGACCTGACTGGCTACAACCAATTGGAATACATAGTAGCATACTACTGAGAAAGTGTAGTATGCGGCTGGAAAGTTTTTTCAGCATGATTACGCATTTTTATAGTTGGGTTGGGCCTGGCCCAACCTGATCGCGAATAACATGTCCGTTTTCACAAAATGGTAACAATGCATCTTGAATAAAAGATTGGACGTCTGCAAAAATCTTTTTCGGATAAAGTAAATGTACATTCGGTCCTGCATCCAGTGTGAAATATAATGGATTCTTCGTGCGGTTACGCCAATCGCGAATACGATGGATGATTTCAATGGTATTCGGTTCCATTAAGATGAATGGTGGACTGGATGCCATCATTAGAGCATGTAATGTAAGTGCTTCTTTTTCAGTGATTTTACCAAAGGTTTCTAAATCTCCTGATTGCATTGCGGCAAGAAGCTTTTGCATGTGTTGTCGGGCTTGTAGGTAGCGTGTTGTAGCATACATATTGTTCTCCATGAGCTGATGACCCGCCCGACTACTGACTGATTTTTCCTTTTTGCTCACGATTAGAATATCGTCATGGAAATCATGAAAGTCCTGATGAATCATCTCTTTTGCTGGTATGGCATACAGATCTGATGACTGGTGTACGTCTGCCATTTCTCCCCAGATTCCAGCGATAGGATATATGGAACGAGACGCTGACCCCGAGCCAAGTCGGGCTATATAAGATGCTTTTTGATGGAGTGTATTTTTTTCATTTAGGGTTCCAAATAGTAGGTTTTCCAAATCGCACAAACACATGGCAATCGCACTCATGCTGGAAGCAGAAGAGGCGATACCTGCGGAGTGGGGAAATGAATTAGTGGAATGTACGGTTAAGTGTAATTGGCCCAAAAAAGGAAAAATGGGCAGCAGACTTTTAAAAAAGTTTTTCACCTTTTCTCCGAACACAGCATTGGGTTGGTCATCAAAGAAAAAATCAAGGGAGATATCCTCTTTAGGGGATACTATAGCTTCATAAGCTATTGACGTTATGGTGTGGGCTTGGTCGAGGGTAAGACTTATGGAAGGGTTTTGGGGAAGTTGGGTTCCGTGCTTACCCCAGTATTTCACTAAGGCAATATTGGAAGGACTCTTCCATGTCACTTTACCGGGAGATAATGATCCTCGTTCAATAACGAGTTTGGGATTAATATAGTCAAGCATGCGTATTCAATTTTAAAGGCGCAATCTACTACTTTTCCTTTATCTATGGTTTTTTAGGGGTGTCGAATCAGTATGTTTGCTTGCATTGCTTGTAAAAAACTGAAAATTAACCACTTATATAAAGTAACAAGAGTGTTCTTAAACCTCAAAAGGTTATGTTCCACGTGGAACATAACCTTCAGGAATATCACATACAAGTATGTCTTTACTGGTTTTGGATAAGATTATCCTTAAGAGCTTCAAAGTTGACGGGCATAAGAGTTGCGTTCTTGGTTTTTAGCCTTAGTTTTTCGAGTCGATCTGGGACATTGATCTGCGTATCTAAAATTCGATTTACATCCGCTAAGAATTTAGCGGGGTGTGCTGTTTCTAGGAGTACGGCGCGACAGGATTGGTGGTCCGCTAAAAAGGCATTCATAGCTAAATACCCAACACCGCTATGTGGGTCAAGTGTATAATTATGTTCAGCGAATACCTTTTGCATAATAACCTCTGTTTCTCGATCTGAATAAGAATAGCCCCATACGGTCTTTTTCATATTGTTCCACGTGGAACCATCGAGATCAGAAAACAAGTCTTGCATTCTGGCAAAGTTACTGGGAGCACCTACGTCCATGGCATTGGATAAGGTTCGCACACTGGGTCTTGGGTTATACTTTCCAGAAACTAAGTAATTGGGTACAATATCATTTACATTGGTGGCTGCCACCATAGCTTTGATGGGCAGCCCCATATGTTGGGCAAATAGCCCGGCTGTAAGGTTTCCAAAATTACCACTGGGTACTACGAAAGCAAGATCGGCATCAGATGGCGTTAGCTGCCGGTAAGCTTCAAAATAGTAGAAGGATTGGGGTATTAAACGGGCAATATTTATAGAGTTAGCAGAACTAAGGCGCATTTTATGTGCTAAATCCTGATCGAGAAAAGCCTGTTTGACTAATGTCTGACAATCATCAAATGTACCTTCAATTTCAAGCGCTCGAATATTGTGCCCAAGAGTCGTTAGCTGTTTCTCTTGAAGAGGACTTACTTTTCCTGACGGATACAGTATAACTACTTCAATTCCTGGCGTTTTGTAAAACCCTGCCGCTACGGCGCCTCCAGTATCGCCTGATGTAGCAACTAAAATAGTTAAAGGTTGGTCTTCAGAGCGATTAAAGTAGCTCATTAGTTGCGCCATATACCGCGCACCAAAGTCTTTGAATGCCAGGGAGGGGCCATGAAATAATTCTAAGATGTGCCGTTTATCATCAATAGTTACAATAGGGGCCGAGAATGTTAGGGCCCGTGAACATATGTCCCATAAATCAGCTTCTGGAATGGCATTTCCAAACAAATTCTTACTGACGTGAAAGCCGATCTCGGGCAGGTCACTTTTAGCTAGATTTCCCCAGAAAGTAGGAGAGAGAGAGGGAATTTGTGTAGGCATATACAGTCCATTATCAGGTGGTAAGCCTTGCATGACTGCTTCAGAAAGTGAGGCAAGATAGGATTTGTTTCGTGTGCTATACAGTTTCATGGTTAGTTGGTCTTGTTGATTAGGGTAGCTCCGGTTTGATTAATGGCGGAAACATATGTTTGGTGGGGAATTCCTGCCTTCTGGAAAATGGCACGCATAGGCTCAATGCATTTTTCTGCCTGTGAAATACCCCGACAAAGGGCGAAAATGGAGGGTCCAGCCCCTGATATGCTGCAACCTAACGCATGATTTGCCTTTGCTGCCTCCTGAACTTCCTTGAAGTAAGGTATTAAACTAGCTCTTTGAGGTTCAATCCATACATCTTGTAAGGACCGTGCCATCAGTTCAAAATCACCAGTATACAAACTGGAAATGAAGGCAGCCAGATTACCAGTCTGTGCTATACACGTGGTAAGAGAAAGTTGGGGAGAAAGAATATCTCTTGCAGATTTAGTAAGGACTTCTACTTTGGGGTAAATAACCGCAGCACAAAGGTCATTGGGTACGGGAAGAGAAATAATATCTAATGCTTTATTTGACCGAATTAAGGTGAAACCACCAAGTAAAGATGGGGCAACATTATCAGCATGAAAAGCTCCATCCGCTTTTTGTTCACCTTCTACCGCAGCTCGCATACACTGCATCTTGGTGGCTGATGAGCCCAATAGGGATTTGATGGCCATCACGGCTCCAGCAGCACTAGCAGCACTTGAACCCAAGCCGCTGCCAAAAGGCATTTTTTTATGAATCTCCAATTCTATACCCAACTCAGCTTTACCCCACTGGGCTAATAAGCGTTGAGCCGCATACCCAGCTGTATTTTTCTCTACTTCGTACGGTAAGCGACCATTATCACCAGTTATGGAAACGATTCGTAACCCAGGAGTATCTGAAAAACGGGCAACAATCTCGTCTCCAGGTTTTTCAATTGCAAACCCCAGAATATCATATCCCACAGCTACATTGGCTACTGAGGCCGGGGCAAAAACACGTACTTCCTGTATCATATGTCTGTTCTTAAGGTAAAAAGTTGCCGATACTTATGATCTCTGCAAAAACTCCAGCGGCAGTAACTTCAGCGCCAGCGCCAGGCCCTCGAACGACTAAAGGCCGGTCATGGTATCGATCCGTGGTGAAAACAATCATATTATCACTTCCAGATAAGGTGTAAAAAGGATGTTGATTGTCGATTGCCTGTAATCCTATCTTTGCCTTATTATCTTCTAGGCTAGCCATCATACGCAATACTTTACCCTCTTGTTCGGCTTTTTTTATTAGTTGGGAAAAGTAGGCGTCTTCTGCTGCTAAAGCTTCAAAAAATGTGTCTACAGATGGAGCGGAGCTACATTTTTCTGGTAGTAATGGACTGATATCTACATCCTCAGGTTCAAGAGGTATTCCAGCTTCCCGTGCCAGAATAACTAACTTTCTACGCACATCAAATCCACCTAGATCTTCCCTTGGGTCAGGTTCTGTAAACCCTTTTTCCATTGCCTCATGAACAATAGAACTGAAATTTTTCTCTGATGTGAAATGATTAAAAATAAAAGATAGCGACCCCGAAAGAACCGCCTCTATTTTACGAATCCGATCACCTGAGGTGATTAGGTCACTAAGTGTTCCAATCACAGGTAGACCCGCCCCAACATTGGTTTCATACCTGAATTGCACACCTCGCTTACGCGCAATATTTTTAAGCCTTTCGTATTTTAGGAAAGCGGATGAGGTAGCAATCTTATTTGGAGTTGATATGGATATACTGGCATCTAATATATTCTCGTAATAATCCGTAATATGTTTGTTGGCAGTATTATCAACAAATATGCTGTTGTTGAGATTCATGCGGTTCATGCGATCCACAAAATCGTGCATATTCATGTCTTCTCCTTTATCCAACAAGCTGTCTTTCCAATGGTCTAAATCAATTCCTTCGGCCTGGAGTAACATTTTTTTACTGTTAGCAAGCCCAACTACTCTTACCTCCAAAGATCGGGATGTTTTCAAGAATGAAGCCTGTGCTTTTATTTGTTCCAGTAAAGTACTACCAATTAATCCAACCCCCACCATGAATAAATGAAGTTCGCTAGTGTCAGATAAGAAAAATGCCTCGTGTAGTGCGTTTAGCGCTTTTGCTTCATTGTGCTTATTGATCACTACGGATATGTTCAATTCAGAAGAGCCCTGCGCAATGGCAACTGCATTGATTCCGTTTTTGCCCAATGCATGAAACATACGGCCAGAAATACCGGGCTGATATCGCATTCTTTCCCCTATAACAGCTACTACCGATAGATCGTGTTCCAGTTTGATAGCATCTATAAGGCGTATGGACATTTCGTACTCGAATGCTTTTTCTACCGCTTCCTTTGCATGTACGGCCATGGAGGGCTGCACGGCAAAACTTATGGAGTGTTCCGATGAACCCTGAGTAATCAGAATAACATTAATCTTTGCCTGTGCTAAAGCCTGAAATAACCTTCCGGCAATGCCAGGAACCCCAAAAAGACCGCCTCCCTGTAAGGTTAGTAGGGCAATATGAGGAATGGATGAAATACCCTTAACCGCACGCCCCACCGGATCCGGCTTTTCGGATATCATGGTACCTGGAAATTCTGGGTTAAATGTATTTTTTATGTATAAAGGAATACCTTTTTGCAAAGCTGGTTGAAGCGTTGGGGGATAGATCACTTTAGCGCCGAAATGTGACATTTCCATAGCTTCCGCATACGTCAAGGAAGGAATGGTAAAAGCCCGCTTCACTTTACGTGGATCTGAAGTTAGAACACCATCTACATCAGTCCAAATTTCAATGCATTCTGCATCAAGACCTCCGGCAATTAAAGAGGCTGTATAGTCAGAACCACCTCGTCCAAGAGTTGTGGTAAGCCCACCTTTTGCGGAAGCAGTGAATCCTGTAACTATTTGTATTTCAGGGTTTTGTAAATAATGTTCTCTTATTCGGCTATAGCTCACCTCTAAGTCTACTTTGGCACTACCAAAGTCTTTATCGGTTTTAATGATTTTTCGAGCGTCTAAGTAAGCAGCATTAATACCCTGTTGTCGAAAAAAGAAAGTGATGATAAAGGCTGCGTTTCGTTCACCAAAACTTAGAACATAATCCATGGTGCGAGGAGATGCTTCACGCACTAGAAAAATACCATACAATAAATTCTTGAGTACCTCATGGTTATTTTCCAATTCCTGAAGGACCTGCTGTTGATATGGATCTGTTAGCAATTCTCGAACCGTAATCAGGTGTCGATCACTAAAAGCATTAAACTCATCATAATATGCTTCATTACCCTTAGCTGCCATTTGACTCATTTTGATCAATGAGTCAGTGATACCACCAAACGCTGAAAAAACAGCGGTAAACTTGACTCCTTTGGCGTAATATCCTTTTAAGATTTCTGCTATTTGAGCAATTCTTTCGGGTTTCGCTACAGATGAACCACCGAACTTGAGAACTTTCATTTTTTACTGTTTGTTGGCTATTTTGTGATGATAAAATGCTGTATGCTTTATCTATATGTCTCGGAAGGTACAAATAGCATGCAACGGCACCCTAGAGAAAAAACAAGGATTTTACGATCCCAATAGTTCCATTTACTGTCATATATTTTGCGCTCACATGTTAAGCATATAGATTGTAGAATGGAATAATCCAAGTTTATTTTTTTGCTGATTCTAAAAAGGCGAATGAAAAACAAAATTGTCATAATTGGGGCCGGTCCTGCTGGTTTGACTACAGCCTTGTTTTTGGCGAAAGCAGGTATTCCACATACTGTGCTTGAAAAGAGTACTTTCCCAAGGGATAAAGTGTGCGGTGAATCTTATGATGGCAAAGTTTTTCATACGCTAAAGCGTTTGCATGATGCATGGCCCGCACAGTTGATCCGTGCAGGAATTCTTACACCCTTGTGGGAATATCGTTTGAACCATTTACCGCACTGGGAGATACCCGTTTCCTTTTCTTCCGACCACACACCACGGTTACAGGGTCGGCGTAGTGACCTTGATCAGGCGTTGTTGCAACATTTACTATCTTATAACCTAACGGAATGGCGCCCAAATACACAAGTTATTTCGGTGGAGCGTGGTCAAACTGATTATCGATTAAATATACACGGTCAACCCAATATCTTAGCTGAGTTAGTTGTCTATGCTGGGGGAGGAGCTACCACCAAGCTTAATTCTGATGTGGGAATTCCAAAGCGAAAAAACGGATTAATATATAGCAGGATCCATCTTCAAGTCGATAATGACCAACTGCCAGTTCAACCAATAAATATTCGCTTCCTCAGAAACCCGATACCAGCCTGTTTAGTCATTTGTCCACTTCCGGGAGGATATTACAATATTGGCCTTGGTATTCGAAAAAAGGATTACATACACCTTGATGGGAATCTCAATGATTGGTTGAATAGACTGGTTGATGAAGAAATAGATCGTTTACCTACGGGTATTTTTGTGCATCGAATGAACAAGCCTTCGGGTGCTCATGTTCAGTTACATCATTATTCAAATAGGCTTAGCGGACTAGGTTGGGTTGTGGTAGGATCAGCTGCAGTCGAAGTAAACCCCGTGACGGGCATGGGGGTTGGAAATGCTATGCGTTCGGGCGAATTAGCAGCTAAAGCCATTATTCGGGCGATAGCAAACAAGGAGAACCTTTTCATGGCTGGATATTCCAGCTACGCAAGTTCACTGAAACGATCGCTGAGGTCGGAAATTCGCTTTAGTCGAATACTGACAGCCTTACAATTTCACGCATCTTGGTTGGGCCATACGATGCCTTTTATATGGAAAAGCCGCCGAATACAGCGATGGCTGCAGCAGCCAGATGTTGTTTCTAATTTTTTGAACCCTCAACATTATTGGCGGAAGTAACTAGATATACTTTCCAGTATAATTAAAAATACTACTTATGAGAGTGCCTTTAATATCCCTAATTATCATTTATACCTTAGTTTCTGGGGTATTTGCTCAAAAGACAATTCGCGAAGGGCTTCTAATTTCCTTTGATATTAAAACGAAAGTCGAAGTTGATACCTTCCCATATCTCATTGCGAATAAGGATTGGAATGCCGGTAAAATTATTTCTTTGGAAAGCAATAGTAACTTCGGGGAAACACTTACTTCAGGTACTCGTCTTGGATGGGCTCTTTTTTTGCAACCCAATGGTGCCTTGGGGTGGAATATAGGTAATGAAAAAAGGCGATTGGACTATTTACCTACAGCAAAACGCAAAATAAATGACGGGAAGTGGCATACTATTGAGGTTTTTTATGATTTGGAAGGTCGTAGCATGTGGCTTTGGCTAGATAAGGTTCATTTGACTACCTATAATTTGAGGGGAATGAATATGGATGTAAGTATGCTGGCGAATCAGATCAATAAAAACCCAACATTTAAGATTCGAAAGCTTCGAATGGGAGATCAGCATAAGTCTAAAGAACAAGTTTTCCGAGATCAAGAGCATCTACGCATTGCCAATTGGAATATTTGGCATGGAGGCCGGCACAATGGTCGAGAAGAGGGGGTCAGGCAGGTCATTGGTCACCTCAGAACACAAAAACCGGATATCATATGTATGCAGGAAACGTATGGTTCTGGACCAATCATTGCAGATTCGCTAGGATTCACTTTTTATTCGATCAGTTCTAATTTATCCATT
Organism: Saprospiraceae bacterium; assembly: GCA_013214265.1. Taxonomy (GTDB): domain Bacteria; phylum Bacteroidota; class Bacteroidia; order Chitinophagales; family Saprospiraceae; genus DT-110. The sequence continues at coordinate 14,686 of JABSSK010000003.1, forward strand.
ATGACACATTTTCCTATTCAGGAATTGTATCAGGGCTATGATGACTTTAGGTTCGGAGGGGTCAAACTTGGGATTGGTCAAGGTAAAGAGGTAGCTGTATTTGATATATGGATTAACTCATCTCCTTCGTCCAACCAGCATCTCAAAGATCAAGTACCTCTTGGGGTCATGCTGGGGGAGGAAATGAAAACACGTGGCCGGGAGATATTACAAATTCACAAGGCCATTAAGGAACTGGGCATTCATCCGGATTTACCACGAATTATGGCTGGTGATTTCAATAGTGGATCACATTTGGATTGGACACAACGCACAGCTGAGCGGCATAAAGGTTTTGTGGTGCCCTGGCCAGTTAGCCGGACCATGTATCGGGAGGGTTACGTTGATGTATGGCGAACCATGAATCCGGATGAGGTATTGCAAACCGGATATACTTGGTCACCCAGATTCAAGAATACTTTACAATATCGTATCGATTATATTTATACAGATGCACTATATTGGAATTATGTAACAAGTGAGATAGTGGGGTATGAATTAGGTAAAGAATGGCCGTCTGATCATGCTATGGTAACGGCTACAATTAATTTGAAAAAAATGGATAATCAGCCATAATTTACACGAATGGAAAAGGGAAAGAATAAGAAATCAGATGTAAGGGAAGAAGTTCCTTTTTTTAAAAGACCATCCAAAGGCGTACTTGTCATTTTTACAAGTTTGTGGGCCTTAGCAGCCTTTCTAATTTTTGCTGCGGCAACTAATGCCTTTACCGAGCCATTATTTCCGTTAACGAATCAATTTTATTTGTTTTTTGGCTTGGTATTATATAACACGTTTGCCGTATTTATCTTGTATAGAAACTACTTTATACATCAAAAGAATCTGCGTGATCAAGCCAACAAAAAAGGGCGGAGGTAATACATTATTTAAATTCCTTAATGTTCGTTGATATACTGAAATGGTTTTGCCCGCCAGCTAAGTGGTAGGTATGCCGTCCGTAGTCAATTCGGAATCGATTTACTTTGAAACCGATTCCGAAACTAAAACCAGCAAGACTACCAAAATTGTCAAGCCCTAGTTCTCTGCGTGTCATGTGATTATATCCAAATCGAATCCTAAAGTTATCCGCTGCACCCAAAAGTAGTTCTCCACTGAAAATGAAATGACGGAATAAATTATCGAGAGCCTCATTTTGGTTGCCGTTATTCTGTTCCTGACCCAGAAAAATGGTTCCTTGCTCAGCGTTAGGATCATCAAATAAGATATTCCACCGTTGGAGGTTGTGGTAAATTACTGAAAATCGAAAAGGTAGGTAACGTAACCTTTTTGAGATACCAGCCTGAATCTCAAAAGGCATGGGCTCTCGGTTAATACCATCATAGGTAGTTAATTGGCGACCCAAATTTTGGAACACTAGCGAAAAAGTAAGTTGGCTAGCTGTATCTCTGTAGACAGCAGCTAAATCAGCGCCTATACCAAATGAAGTATAATTATCGAGTTGAGCGTTAATGACTTTTAGGTTCGCACCAAGTGTAAGTCGGTCTTCGAAAGTACGGGCCGCACCCATAGTAAGAGCATATTCTCCGGCACGGAATGTTCCTTCACGTTGGAAGAATGCATTGGTGCGCTCGAAATTTCCATAATTTATATATCGCAAACTACCATGGACGGTAATATCAGAGGAAGATATATGATGGCCATAAGCAGCATAGCCATGGCTGATTCCGTCAACATGGAAACTGTGGTTAATCGCGATTTGCTGGTGCATAGCCGCATGGAGTGCAGCAGGGTTTGAGCCTGCTAAATTAATGTCATCATCCTGAACAGAAATGAGATTACCTCCAAGAGCAGAAATACGAGCACTTTCCGGAAGCTGTAAAAAAGTATATATCTGACGGCCACCACTAATTTGGCTGAGCAGGTTAAAGGGTACTAGTAGCGTAAGGATAGATAAAGAGAATACAGTTTTTCTCATAATTGGATTTTATCTCAGAGGTTCTCCGCTGGCTGCTGTCCATATTGTTCGGCATAACCCTTTATCACAATTCATCTTTTTGGTTATGGCGCCGGTTTCGTCATAAAAGAGCAGTTCTCCATGTTCCTGGTCTCCGTCCAGATATTGCCCACTTACTTGAACCTGTCCGTTTTTATAATATTCAGTAAACGGACCATTTTCTTTATTGTTGGCAAAAGTTACTTCTTCAAATAGTTCTCCGGTTTTATAGTTTCTTTTCCAGACCCCTTCCATGGTATTGTTGACGTATTGGCCTTCAAGCTCAACCGTACCGTTTGGATAATATGTTATATATGTCCCATCAAAAGCACCGCTATCGTAGATTTCTTGGGTTTGTAAACGACCGTTTGGAAAATATAATACGCGGGTGCCATGAAGCTGGCCATGTTGGTAATTTGCTTTTTCTACCAATGTATCTGAAGCACTGTACCGGAAGTATGGGCCATGTCTGTCGCCTGTCTTCACAAGGATATAAAAATCCTCTTTTTCATCAAAAGCATTGGTTTGCGTGATTTTTTTGGTTCCTGGAGGAGCTTCTGATGTTTTGGCACACCCAAAACCGAATAAGAACATACATACAACCAGCGAGAAATGGTACATAAATACATTTACTTTGATACAGTAACGCAACGAATATAAAGGGATTGCACGGAAGAAGAGAATTAAAGCCTTAATGAAATAAGGGTGTGGTAAGTTTTGACCACACCCTTATTTCATTAAGGTTCTACAAAATAGACTATTATGCATTTTGTAGAACTGGCTTTTCACCGGCAGGCATACGACCAATACTTTCGTAATAAAACCCATTATCCGCCATGATGTCGAGGTCATAGAGATTACGCCCATCAAAGATTACATTATAGATAAGCAGGTTTTTCATTACCGCGAAACTAGGCGTTCGGAATACGCTCCATTCAGTAGAAATCAGGAGGGCGTGCGATTCGATTAGGGTTTCGTATTGATCCTTGCAGAACGTAATTTTATCGCCGTATATCTCGGCAACGTTCTCCATAGCTTCTGGATCGAAGGCACGAATTTTCGCACCAGCTTTCAAGAGCTCGTCGATCATGTATAAAGCAGGTGCTTCGCGTATATCATCCGTATTAGGTTTGAAAGCTAAACCCCACATACTTATCGTAATACCCGATAAGTCACCACCAAACATATTGATTAAGCGATTGGCAAGCCGGATACGTTGTTTGTCGTTCACATTGAGTACGGAGTTCAGTATTTGAAAATCGTATTCATACTCAATTGCCGTTTTTGCTAGGGCTTGTACATCTTTTGGGAAGCATGATCCACCAAAACCAATACCTGGGAATAAAAATCGCTTACCAATTCGTGAATCACTCCCCATCCCTTTGCGCACTTTATCAACATCCGCACCAGTACGCTCACATAGATTGGCAATTTCATTCATGAATGTTATTCGGGTCGCCAAGTATGAATTTGCCGCATACTTGGTCATCTCTGCTGAGCGTTCATCCATAAAGAGGATAGGATTTCCTTGACGCACGAATGGCTCATATAATTGCCGCATAACTTTAATGGCGCGTTCTGAGTTGGTTCCAATAACCACGCGGTCAGGACGCAGAAAGTCATCCACAGCCACTCCTTCACGCAGAAATTCTGGGTTCGAAACGACATCGAAAAGTGCCTCATCTGCATTTTCAACGAGGGCAGCATGCACTTTTTCAGATGTACCCACAGGTACTGTGCTTTTATCGACAATGACTTTATAATCTTTTATGATTAAGGAAAGGTCTTTTGCTACTCCTAAAATATAGGACAAATCAGCCGACCCATCTTCTCCCGGAGGAGTAGGTAAGGCCAAAAAAATGACTTCAGCATTGGCTATAGCTTCTTCTAGGTTAGTCGTAAACTGTAAACGACCCTGACGGGTATTCCGATCGAAAAGTACATCTAAGCCAGGCTCATAGATAGGTACTTCTCCTTGGCGCATTCGATTTACTTTCTTTTCATCAATGTCAACGCAAATGACTTGATTTCCTGTTTCAGCAAAACATGTTCCAGTAACTAGACCAACGTAACCGGTTCCAACAACTGCAATATTCATAAGATTGATAGTTTTAAAATCAAGGGTAAAAATACACTTAAGGATTTACTAATATTTATTTCTTGAAAAGAAATATTTGTAAACGTAGTAACCAAATGGGGCTTAGCGTCGGAGACTTATCAATGTACGATATAAATTGATAAAAGGTTCAGGAAATTTAGTTTGTAACACTAAAATTACGGCTATTGTTGTATGGAATGAAAGCTAGGGAATCCTTTGCAGCAGAAAATCGTTAAGTAGTATAAGATGTTCTAAAGATGCCCCAGATAATTAGATCTATATTTTATTCTTTTCCTGCACAGCTACTCATATTGCATATAAAGAGTAATCACCTTCTTTTGGGCATGTGGGTTTTTCTTACCTTAATTATAAGCGGAGACTTTGCTGCTAAATTTGGGATTCGCTATCTGTTCTTGGACCCCGAATATTTGGGAGAGGGTGGTGGTGAGGCTTTTTTCTTCCTAGGTTTAGCGTTTGGCTGTTTTTTTCTCACTTGGAATTTAACAACCTATTTATTGAGCGCTCAGTTTTTCCCCTTTTTAGCCAGTTTAGCTCATCCTTTTTCCAAGTTTTGTTTGAATAACCTAGTTTTGCCATTGAGTTTTTCTGTCTTTTATTTTTTTAGTGTTGTCTTCTTTCAGGGCATTTTCAATGAGGTAGCATCTGCCCATCTATTCCGGATTTTATCGGGTTATATGGGTGGGTTTGTATCGATGTTATTCTTGTATTTTTTGTATTTCCGTTTCACTAATAGGGATATTCGGTATTTCACCAAAAAAGACCAACAGGATCAACCAGAATTAGCCATTGTACCAGGTAGAAGAGATATCGACTTGGAATATATTAAACAAGATAAGAATCGTTGGCGGGTGGACACCTACCTAAACGAATCATTTCGATCCAGGCTCGTTCGAAGTGTAGCCCATTATGACTCAAAGCTATTAATGGGTATTTTCCGACAAAACCACCTAAATGCGCTTATTATTCAATTAGCGACAATTCTCATTATAATGTTGTTAGGGCTGTTGACGGATAACCCTATGTTCAGAATACCGGCTGGAGCTTCCATACTTTTCTTATTTAGTATCCTTACGGCAATTATTGGTGCGGTCACATACTGGTTCAACCAGTGGCGGGTAACTATCATAACTTTGATGCTATTGCTTGTTAATATGTTGACAAGCAATAATTTGGGACATTATGGAAATAAAGCCTATGGCTTGAACTACCAGTCTAATCTTACTGACTATAATTACCAAAAGCTACGCAATCTGGTGATGTCAGATCAGGTAGAAATAGATAAAGCAGCGACTATGGCGATTTTGGAAAAATGGAAGGAAAAAGCATGGGCTGCAACGGGAAAAAAGCCAACTATGGTTCTTTTGAGTGTAAGTGGTGGAGGGTTAAGGTCAGCTACTTGGTCTATGAAAGTAATTCAAGAAGCTGATAGTCTTTTGGGGGGTAAACTTTTTCAGAATACGGTGTTGATCACAGGCGCATCGGGGGGAATGCTCGGGATGGCATACCTGAGGGAGTTATACTGGCGACACAAACGGGGAGACACACTAGAATATTATGATGAAGAGTACATTGACGATATTTCTAAAGATCTGCTAAACCCAATAGCCTTTACTCTCGTCGCTAATGATTTGTTTTTGCCACGAAGTCAATTTGAATTGGGAGGGCATGCATACTACAAAGACCGAGCGTATGTATTCGAACGACAGTTAAATGAGAATACTCAAATGTGGATGGATCGAGCGATAAGTGAGTACCGAGAAGCTGAAAAAGAAGCGGATATACCTATGTTATACGTTACGCCAGCCATTGTAAATGATGCTAGGAGGATGATCATTTCCCCTCAAGGTGTTTCTTTTATGATGATTGCTCCGGTAGGAACTGCTCACGATCAAACCGTCGAAGTGGATGCAGTTGACTTTGGATGGCTATTTAAAGATCAGGGTGCAGATAGCCTTCGGTTCTCAACAGCTCTGCGGATGAATGCAACATATCCGTACATCCTACCTAACGTTCACCTACCTAGTGATCCGAAGATTGAAGTTATGGATGCTGGCTTTCGAGACAACTATGGGTTGTTATCTGCTACACGCTTTTTACAGGTTTTTCGGCACTGGATTATGGAGAATACTGGGGGTGTGGTTTTAGTACAAATAGGTAGCTCAGAGAAAATCAAAAAGATTAAATCTTCGGATCGCAAAGGAATGGTTTCTTCTCTTTTGAATCCAGTGGAAATTGCCGCAAACTTGTTGAGTCTTCAGGAATTTGAGCATGATAACAGTCTGGGTTTTATTTACGACTTATATGGGCCTGAATTTTTCCAGTTGATTCGATTTATGTATCACCCAGGTAGGAACAATAAGATCATGGCATCCATTTCATTTCATTTAACTGAACGAGAAAAGGAAGTAGTATTGGAAGCTATCGAAGAACCGGAGAACAAAGCAAGTATGAAGCGGTTAATTGAATCGTTGGGGTACGTAACTGCCACGCCACCATTAGGTGTAAATATGGATAATCAAAAGGACGAATGAGGATTCTAGATATTAGGTATTTGGAAAAATCAATGACCTATCCACAATTTCTGAATACGATTCAAATGTTCATCAAGCAAAACAAAACGACTGGGTCTGATCCGAATGAATCGTATTGACCGAAAAGTAGTTCTTAATGAGGGACTTATTGAAGCATTAAGCTTACTGTCTTCTCCAAGTATCTGGTTGGTTATTACGGAGGCATGGTGTGGGGACTCAGCCCAATTATTACCTGTACTTAACCATTTACAAAAAGCAGTTTCGAATATGGAGATACGTGTAGTATGGCGGGATGAGAACATTCAATTAATGGATCGGTTCTTGACAAACTAAAGCCGATCGATCCTTAAATTGCTTTTGGTAGAAGAATCTTCCAGAGCAATTATTTTTGACTGGAGTCCTCGACCTCATCATGCACAGAAAATAGTCTTGGAGGCTTTGGGGAAAGCAGAGAATCCGGAAGAAAAAGGAATTATTTTTCCGGAAATAGCAGCTAAAGTTCAGAAATGGTATGCCAAAGATAAGACGGTAAGCATTCAAGAAGAGCTCAGGGATAGAATTATGGCAATACACGCTTCTGAAAAGTCTAATCGCGCTGATATTTGGTTATCAGCGCGATTAGACTTTAAGAAAAAATTAGCCTTTGTAGTAAATCCGGTAGATTGCATTCGCAAAATCATCGGAAACGAGCATTGTCCCATCTGGTAAAAACTCAATATCTACAGGTCGGCCCCAGGCTTCGTCGGCCTCTTTGTCTAGCCATCCGGATGCAAATGGTTCGTAGCTGATCGCCTGATCTCCATCGAGTTTTACCAAAGAAACTTGGTAGCCAATTTTTTTGGAGCGATTCCAGGAACCATGCTCTGCAATAAGTACATGGCTTTGTAGTTCTGCCGGAAAATTGGAGGTGGTAACAAACTCTAAGCCTAAAGGTGCTGTATGTGGACCTAAATTCTGTACAGGGGGTGTAAAGTCCGAACAGGGTTTTTTGTCACCAAAGTCGGGATCTGCCAAGTCTCCCTGATGGCAATAAGGATATCCAAAATGCATATGATCTTTGGAAGCGCGGTTAAGTTCACAAGCTGGGATATCGTCCCCTAGCCAATCGCGGCCATTATCCGTGAACCATAAGTCGCCCGTTTCTGGGTGCCATGTAAATCCGACGGTATTCCTTATACCATGTTGAATGATTTCCATATCAGACCCATCCGCATTCATTCTTGTCAAACTAGCAAAAACCTCATCTTCTGATTCACAGATATTACAAGGTGCTCCAACTGGGACGTAAAGTTTTCCATCTGGGCCGAAAGAGATAAACTTCCAACCGTGATGCGTTTCCGTTGGATATTCGTCATAAATCACTTCAAAAGTGGGATTGTCAAGGTTGTTTTCGATGTCGGGAAACTTAATTATTCGATTTACTTCAGCTACATACAAATCACCATCTCTGAACGCTACCCCGTTGGGTAGTTTAAGTTTTTTAGCTAATTCATATTGTTTATCTATGCGCATGTCACCATCTGTATCTTGCAGTGCATACACACTTCCTTTACTTCTTGTACCTACGAATAAAGTTCCATTCGGGGAAAGGTCCATTGACCGAGCATTCTCGACGTCCTCTGCGTATACATCAATAGCGAAGCCTTCTGGTAATTCTATTTGATCAATGGGTAAATTTCCAGCATAAGGTTCTGACGGAGCCTTGGGCGGGTCAGGAGGATTAATATTACTGCATGCTACAGCAAGAATCATAACCAGTATGGTGGATAGTTGATGAATTTTCATATTTCGTTTTTATCCTTTAAAAAAAGCAATTCACATAGTAGAAACAAAATAACTTTTCGTCAGTTTATTCCCTAATTTCCATTTAGAATTGGGCTTCTCTGGTTGTAAGAAGGGGTCATTTCACGCAAATATTCAAAGAAATAAGCAACATAAAGATCACGTTGACCAAAACCATCTTTCCGGGAAGATGTCAGGTATGCTGTATACCCATCCTTGGCCAACACAAAGTGGGTATCATCACTTGCAGAGTTAATGGGTAGCCCTAGGTTGTATGGGGTTGCCCACCTTTCCTGTTCAGGAAAAAAAACCGTTTTAAATATGTCAAACCCGCCTATACTATTCCTTTTATCATTGGAACTAAAGTAAAGCGTTTTACCATCATTTGCTAAGAATGGAGTCGTTTCATCATAGGCTGTATTTATTTGTGGTCCTAGGTTCTTCGGAGCTGTCCATCGTCCGTTAATACGCTCTGTTTGGTATAAGTCCATACCTCCATAGCCTCCGGGTCGATCACTTGAGAAAATAACCAGATTACGTTTGTAAAAAAGGGGAGATGCTATTCCTGCTTTATCACCTAGGGGTCCTAAGAAAGGATTTGTAGATAATACTTGCCCTCCCTGACGGAAAGTATCAACAAGAACTTGTCCTCTGTCGAGAGCGGTTCCCTGGAAGTAGTACATGGATCTTCCATCGGGCGCAAACCCAAGAATTACTTCATGTTGAGGGCTATTGAGTAGATAGTGCATGGGTTTTACATATTGCCATACACCCTGGCTTTGGGTCGCGTAATAAATATCTGTGAAAAAGCGTCCGTACAAATCATCAGGTCTGCCAGCTGGATCGCGTGGTCCCCCTAAATTACCAGGTCGTGAGGAGGTGAAATATAACCGATCACCGCGAGAAGGACTAGGTACAGGTCCAAATTCATCCTGTGCTGAATTGACCTGATTACCTAGGTTTTCAGCGAATGCAAGGGGTTGGCGAAACTGCAGCTGAATACCGTTAGCGCATCGTCGTATATCGTCCTGTACAAACTCGCGGTTCCGGTCTCGCCGATCGATATTTTTCAAGTAAGACTTATAAAAATTGCTGGCTTTTTCGAAATCGTGACGCGTATGGTAGATGCGACCAAGATACAAGAGAACTTCTGGGTAAGGATTGTTTGTTTTTAAAATTTCCTGAAGATACTCTTCTGATTTTTCCAGCCGGTTCAGATGGTAGTTGGATAATGCAATTAGAAATCGCCCCTCGGGATCATTTCGCCGAAGTTCTCGTTCATTCATGAGTATACCTAAAGCTTCCTCGTATTTTCCATTAACAAAAAAATCTTTGGCACGCAGAAGCTTTTGTTCAGTAGTGCGCTGTGCATAGGCAGCAGGGACACCAAAGGCCATTATAAGCACGAAACAGCAGCATAAATATCGGTACATAGGGTCTTTTTTCCTATTTGAACGAAAAGTGGAACATATTGATTCTTTATCACAAAAAAAAGCCATAACAATTTTGTTATGGCTTTTTTACAGATTTATAATTGCTAGAAGTTTCGCTCCGTATCAAAACTTTCGAGGTAGTCTCCAATTCGGCGCAGGAATGACCCACCCAGGAAACCATCGACTACGCGATGATCATAAGAAAGAGATAGGAACATCATTTGCCGCACAGCGATCAGGTCGCCATAAGCGGTTTCGACGACAGCTGGTTTTTTCCGAATTGCTCCGGTGGCTAGAATAGCCACTTGGGGTTGATTGATTATAGGGGTCCCCATGACATTACCAAATGTTCCTACATTGGTGATAGTGAATGTTCCGCCTTGAATCTCTTCTGGTTTTAATTGGTTCTGACGAGCGCGGTTTGCCAAGTCGTTAACGTGTTGAGCAATACCAGCTAAGTTTAGGTAATCCGCATTTTTGATTACAGGAACAATAAGATTACCACTGGGAAGAGCCGCAGCCATTCCAATATTAATATTCTTTTTGACCAGTAAATGGTTACCATCAACGGACATATTGATATTGGGGAAGTCCTTGATGGCTTTAACAACGGCCTCAATAAATATAGGTGTAAAAGTTATTTTTTGACCATACCTATCTTGGAATGCTTTCTTATTCTGGTTTCGCCAATTCACAATATTCGTCACATCAACTTCAACAAAAGAGGTGACGTGAGGTGACGTCTGTTTTGATTTCACCATGTGGTCAGCAATGAGGCGTCGCATGCGATCCATTTCCACAATTTCAACATCCCCATCTACAGATTTGCTATGGCCATTACTACTTGATTGCGGTGCAACTGGTTGAGAAACAGGTGCAGCTACTGGTGGCGCTGTAGGAGCTATACCCTTTTGGTTCACGTAGGAAAGAATGTCCTTTTTAGTTACACGGCCTTTTGCTCCAGTACCGTGAATGGACTCTAATTCTGACAAACTGATGTTTTCTGTCTGTGCTATATTGCGTACCAATGGGGAATAGAACCGCGTACTACTTCCAGATGGTAAAGGTTCATGTTTAGGGCTGATAACTGCAGTCTGAACGGCAGGTTGTTCCTTCTTGGACTCAGGCTCAGTAGGCGAAGATTGACCATTTTGGTGAGCCGGTTCTCCAGTAGCTGGGGACGCCTGTGGCTGGGCTCCATCGGTAGCTATAATGGCAATTACTTTACCAATTTCGACAGTATCATCAGGTTGAAAAAGAATCTTTTCAATGGTTCCTGCTACTGGAGAAGGAACCTCGGAATCGACTTTATCCGTTGCGATTTCAACGATTGTATCGTCAACTTCAACCTGATCCCCTTCTTTTTTTACCCAATTCAGGATGGTAGCCTCTATAATGCTTTCCCCCATCTTAGGCATGATAAGTTCGAACTTTGCCATGGTGTTTTCTTTGGTTTGGTATAATTTGGTATCCCTATTTGGTGGGCTGGTTTTCGGGTGCAAAAATACAATACAACAGCTTGCAATTCAAATGATTTTTAGTTGGGGCTATCATAAAGGGAGGATTTATATTTTAATCCAATAAAAATTTACGAATCATATTTAGTGCTACAACTGAGGCATACTGAATGTTTTTGAGCCGGTCTTTTCCGGCTTGAAGTTTATATGTTTTATGGGTTTTTCCATCACTAACCGCCATCCAAATGGTGCCAACAGGTTTCTGAGGGGAGCCGCCGCTTGGGCCTGCAATACCGGAAATAGCAATTGCCAGATCACAGCCTAGTGGTTCTCTTGCCCCTTCTGCCATTTCAAGGACTGTTTGTTCACTTACAGCACCATACGATTCCAGCGTTTTAGGTTTTACGCCCAGCAAACGCTGTTTGGTTTCATTGGAATATGAGACAACACTTCCCTGAAAATAGGCAGAAGAACCCGGTATCCGGGTAATCAGATGGGCTATATGCCCACCAGTACAGCTCTCTGCAGTACCTAGAGTAAGTTCTCTTTCAAGTAGTAATTTCCCAATTGCGGATGCTAAGTCTTCTTTGTCTTTTCCAAATATGAGATCGGGAATGAGGTTTTCTATTTCTATTACCTTTCTGTCGAGAACAGCCTCTAGTAATTGTTGATCATCCCCTCGTCCAGTGAGTCGTAGTCTCACCTTTCCAAGGTTGGGTAAGTATGCTAGCTTTAAATTTTCAGGGAGTGAGGATTCAAAGTTTTCTAATCGCTGTGCAATTCTTGATTCACCTTCTCCAACGGTTAGAATGGTACGATGAGCGATGGGGCGACCAGGGAACGTTTGGGTTAGCTTAGGTATTACCTCATTTTCCATGAGGTATTTCATTTCGTATGGAATACCAGGCATAGATACAATAACTGTTCCCCCATGGTTGAACCACATTCCAGGGGCCGTCCCCATTTTGTTTGTCAGAATTTTTTTCGGTGCTGGCGCGCCGAAAAATAGGGGGGGGGTTTACCCCGGGGGGGGGGGGGGGGGAACCC